>NZ_CAQIVA010000095.1:0-1435 GCF_948810725.1 uncultured Rikenella sp. | reverse complement strand
TTCGACATCTCCATGCTGCCGCGATCGCTCCGCAATCCGAATCAGGACGGAGCTTTCCGGCACGCCTCCTCCGAACAGGAGGCGATGTACAGACTCTCGGACTTCCTGCTCAATCAGGGCGAAGCGGCCCTGCAGCAGATCGTCTTCGAGTTGAACCGGCCGGAACCGGGTACCGACCTGCCGTCGGAGACGAATCTGAACAAACCCCGAAACAAATTCTTCCTCTTGCCATGATCACGCTCTATTTCGGTGAGACGCCCTATCGATTCCCGAACGCTTGGGAGGAGCTGACCGCGGGGCAGTATCTGCGATTAGTCGAGCTGCTCGGTCTCTTCTGGGCGGGAGCGCTCTCGATGTGCGACCTGCGGATCGCCTTTTTCCGGCACCTCGCCGGGCTGGAGCATATCCGCGTCCCGGCCCATGCGCGGGAACGCTTTTTCGACAACCTCCTGACCGCCTCCCGTCAGTTCGACTTCTTCTTCACGCTCGACTACGGCGACCGGATCGATCACCTCTCGACCGATGTCCGCAAGATGCTCCGGAAGCGACCGCCGGACGAACTACTTTCCGACAGCGCGGAGATTCGGTATGCCCGGACGCTGGAGTATGAATACCGTATCGATGCGGTGTGGGTCGGTAACCTGCTGCCGACCATCCGGCTGAAAGACGACGTGCTTTTGGGCTGGACGGCGAATCTGGAGGGCGGGGCGCTCACCACCTCCCTCAGTTCGTACCAGTATGCACAGGGGTACGATCTGTTGATGGCGATCGGCGAGGGGGCCAATCGCCGGGCAATGGCCCTGCTGGTCGGGCTGCTCTATGGAGTGGACACGAACGATACGGCCCGGATCGAACAGATCGAACGACTCCCGGATATCCTGCTGCAGGCGGTGGTGCTGAACTTTCAGGCGTTCGTCACCTTCATCTTCACCCGCACCGCCTTCTCTGTCCTGTGGTCGGCCGACAGCGACCGCCCCAAACGACAGGAGCGGATATCGATGAGCGATTCGCTCTACGGGCTCTGCAAAGACGGGTACGGAAACTACGAACAGGTGGAGAAGATGCCGCTGCTGACCTATCTCGGTATCATGCGGGCCGAAACCATCCAATCCGTCCGGTCAATGGCGACCGACGACACCACACCGGAGGAGATCGCCGGCCGAATGGGGCTCTCCGTCGGACAAGTCAAGAGAATACTATGCTAACGACTATCAGAGACTACTTCAAGGCCAAATGCCTGGCTTTCGTCTCTCCGGAGAACTTCGTCTTCGGCGCGGACGAAAAGACGCTCAAGGAGCGGATCGGTACGTTCGGAGACTACTACCTGTTCTTGGATTACGGTGCCTTCGGTAGCGGGCGGGACGGCAACAACCGAATTACGGACACGTTCGAGCTGGCGGTAACGATCGCCATGCCGATCGGGGCGAACCACCCT
>NZ_CAQIVA010000094.1:0-1615 GCF_948810725.1 uncultured Rikenella sp. | reverse complement strand
ACGACCTCTGCAAAAGTCTTTTGGGTACCTTTTCTTCAGAAAAGGTACGGTTCCGGCCGGCACAAAGAACAAAGACACAAATAAAAATAGTACCTTTGTTAGCATTATGTGGAGCAACTTATTGTGGGTAGGTCTCGGCGGCTTCGCCGGTTCCGTAGCACGTTACGGCACCTCCGTAGCCCTCGCCGCCCTGTTCGCCGGACGCGAAGGGCGATTTCCGTGGGCCACGCTGAGCGTCAACCTCGTCGGATCATTCGTAATCGGGCTGCTTTTACAGCATTTCGAGACCGGTACCGCCCGACATCTTTTAGGCGTAGTGGGATTTTGCGGCGGCTTCACCACCTTTTCGACCTTTTCGCTCGAAAGCGTGCGCCTGCTGCGTGCGGGCGAGACCCACACCGCCCTGCTCTATATCGGCCTGAGCCTCGCACTCTGTTTGGGGGCCACCGCCTTGGGAATGACAATAAAATTATCGAAATAATGGAACTTTTAAACCGCATCAAAGAACAGGCGCGCACCGCCAAGCAGCGCATCGTACTGCCCGAAGGGAACGAAGAGCGCACCATGCGCGCCGCCAACGAGATCGTCGAACAAGGCATCGCCGAGATCATCTTGATCGGCAACCCCGGCGAACTCAAAGAGTTAGCCAAAGACTGGGGGCTGGAACACGTGCTGAACGGCGACATCCGGATCGTCGATCCGGCCGATCATCCGAAAAAAGAGGCTTACGTCGACCTGATGCTCCAGATTCGCGCCTCGAAAGGACTTACGCGGGAAGATGCCGAACGACTCATTCTCAATCCGTTGTATCTCTCCGTGATGATGATCAAAGCCGGCGACGCCGACGGCGAAGTGGCCGGTGCGGGGAATGCCACCGGCGACGTGCTGCGGCCCGCTTTCCAGTACGTGAAGACCAAGCCCGGTATTTCGGTAGTTTCGGGCGCCTTCATTATGCTCCTGAAAGACAAGCACTACGGCGAGAACGGAATGATGATCTTCGCCGACTGCGCCGTGCATCCGAACCCCACCGCCCCGGAGCTGGCACAGATCGCCGTCGAGACCGGCAAAACCACGCGTGCGATCGTCGGGATGGAGCCGCGAATCGCCATGTTGAGCTTTTCGACCAAAGGTTCGGCCAAACACGAGATGGTAGATAAAGTCGTCGAAGCCACGAAGTTGGCCCAGGAGATGGCACCGGACATGAAGATCGACGGCGAACTTCAGGCCGACGCCGCCATCGTGCCGGGCGTAGGCGCCAAGAAAGCGCCGGACTCCAAGATCGCCGGTCGTGCCAACGTACTGGTTTTCCCGACCTTGGAAGTGGGAAACATCGCCTATAAGCTCGTTCAGCGCTTGGCCGATGCCGAAGCCATCGGGCCGATTCTGCAAGGTATGGCCGCCCCGATCAACGACCTTTCGCGAGGTTGCTCCGTGAGCGACATCGTGAATCTGGTAGCGATCACCGCCTGCCAGTCCCAGGCCGAGCGGGGGTTGTAGGTTTTCATATTTAGGGGAGCGGCGACCAACAAGCGTGCGGACGAAGGGTTGGGCCGAGGCTGCCAGTGGAAATGCGTCAGCATTTCCCGTCCACGGGACGTGGGGCCCGCGCGGCCCG
>NZ_CAQIVA010000093.1:0-1753 GCF_948810725.1 uncultured Rikenella sp. | reverse complement strand
GCGCAATAAGGTTGTTACAGCCTCTGCGCGCCTAAAAGAACCCCCGCCCACAACCTGAGGACTGCGGAGCCTAAGGCGTAGCGTATGCTATCTGAAAGTTCTTTGGGTCCCTTTCTTTCAAGAAAGGGACAGTACCCTCCTGTCGCTAAAGAACGATTGCATATTATACCAAGGCAGGGCGAGGAAACAGGACGGATCAAAGAAAAGTAGGTTACATATAATTAATTCGTAACTTCGCCTCGGTTTTACATTAAAAAAATCTCGCTAACTAATGAGTAAAGGACCGATTTCACAGTTTATTACGCACAATTACCGCCATTTCAATGCGGCTGCTTTGGTGGATGCCGCGCAGGCTTACGAAGCGCACATGAATGCGGGCGGGAAGATGATGATTACGCTCGGCGGGGCGATGTCTACGGCCGAGTTGGGGATTTCGCTCGCCGAAATGATCCGGCAGGACAAGGTGCAAATTATCACCTGTACGGGAGCCAATTTGGAGGAGGACCTGATGAACCTCGTGGCGCACTCGCACTACAAACGGGTGCCGAATTACCGGGACCTCACGCCCGAGCAGGAACGCGAGTTGCTGGATAATCACCTGAACCGGGTTACGGACACTTGCATTCCGGAAGAGGAGGCTTTCCGGCGGCTCCAGGGGCATATGGAGAAGATTTGGAAGGAGGCCGACGCACGGGGAGAACGCTACTTGCCGTATGAGTTCATGTACAAACTGATCCGCAGCGGGGTGCTGGAACAGTACTACGAGATCGACCCGAAAAATAGCTGGATGCTGGCGGCTTGCGAAAAGAACCTGCCGATCATCGTGCCGGGATGGGAGGACTCGACGATGGGGAATATCTTCACGTCGTATGTCATCAAGGGCGAAATGAAGGCCTCGACGGTCAAGGGGGGGATTGAGACGATGATGTTCCTCTGCGACTGGTACAAACAGAACGCGGGCGGCAAGGGGGTCGGATTCTTCCAGATTGCGGGGGGGATCTCGGGCGACTTCCCGATCTGCTGCGTGCCGATGATGTACCAGGACTTGGGCTGGGAGGAGACGCCGTTCTGGGCTTACTTCTGCCAGATCTCGGACTCCACCACTTCGTACGGTTCCTACTCGGGGGCGGTGCCCAACGAGAAGATTACGTGGGGGAAATTGGACGTCGATACGCCTAAGTTCATCGTCGAGAGCGATGCGACTATCGTGGCGCCGCTGATGTTCGCTTATATCTTGGGCTGGTAGTTTCTGGACTCTACCGGTTGTTGCCTCGGTCCGTTTCCTTTGGGTTTCCAAAGGAAACGGACCGTTTGTTTTTGGGCTTTTTTACCGGCTGGGCCATGCGATGCGCAGCATCGCCCTTTGTTATGCTTTTTCTGCCGAATGGCCCATACCGGGTGCCGGAAGGCACGCCTCCGCGGTGGACGCGTTGCGTCTTTTGCTGGGGTTCTCTCGGCCTTATTTGGCGGAGCCCGCGCGGCCTGAGCGCAGTTTCAGCTCGTCGGGATAGCTCGACCCGCGCGCGACTGCTGGAGTAGGAAATCGATCAAACAACCGAGAGTTGTTTGGTCGATTTCCGCCAGCGCGCGGACAAAGACTGTTTTCTCGCCCGTCAGGCCCATACCGGGTGCCGGGAGGCACCGCCCGCCCGGCGTAAGGGCGGCCCGCGCGGCCTGAGCGCAGTCGAATACTGTTTAGGTCGCCCGCCCGCCTTAAAAGGGATTTCACTTGTTGTGCGAAAGCACAATCGAG
>NZ_CAQIVA010000092.1:0-2010 GCF_948810725.1 uncultured Rikenella sp. | reverse complement strand
GAATCGCGCAAGGCGCGCGAAAACGCGGCGGAGCGACAGCGGAGCCGCAGTGAGGTCAACACGGGGCAGTGCTTTGGGGTGGAGAGCGAATAGCGCGATTCCGAGAGGAATCGCCGTCCTCGGCGAGAGCGACGCATTAGCGGCGCGAGGGGGCGCGCCGAGGACGAATGGGCTGTGCTTTTGCGGTTCGTAGAACCGCCAGGCCTGCGCGCTGGGCCTTTGGCCCATCCGGGGAGCGCGCGGCCCGAAACCAATAGAATGAGGTGGAGAATTGGGCCCTGTTTCTGCGACTCGCAGAGTCGCGCAGTTCGCTGCCACCCCACGCGGCGGGCTGCAACTCGTCGGAGCTCGTTGCGCCTTCGCTGGCGGCGAATTGCTATAGGCTGAGAGCGAATAGTGCGCCGAAGAAGAGCCCCACAGGTTTGGGCGGAGTTCTTGCGACCCTAAAGGGTCGCGCGGGCCGAAGCCTCCCGCCGCGGAGGGACGCACAGCGTCTTTTGCTACCAGCCTCTACCCCAAACCCCGCAGGCTTCGGCCCACATAAAACTCCTAATGAAAGTATCTCGGCCATCTTTTGAGTGCCGCTCGGCTTATTCCGAGAGGCAACGCAACTGAAAACCGTAGCCGCGGTGGTTCGTTCCGGAAAGATCGAGCCACGTCACCGCAAAACAAAAGTTCATGCCAAGGGTGTCGCAGACCGTTGAAGACCACCCGTAACCGTTGCTGCCGATGTAGTACAGCGCGCCCGAGGCGCTGCTGCGGTAGCCCGGGGCGGGAGAGACGCTAACCAAACACCGGGCCGCCACTCCCATCCGCCCGATCTGAGATGACAACCTGCGTGAAAATCCCTACCTTTGTGGAAATCGAGCAGAAAGGTATGGTACTCGCACTGATTTACGACTTCGACGGCACCCTCTCTCCCGGGAACATGCAGGAATACGACTTTATCCCCGCCATCGGGAAAGACAACCGCGAGTTTTGGGACAACTGCAACCGCGTGGCCGAAGTGAACGACGCCGACCCGATCCTCACCTACATGAACGAAATGATCCGGCAAGCCACCGTGAGCGGCGTTTCGCTGCGTCGCGAAGCTTTTGCCGAATCCGGGCGGAAAGTCCAGCTTTACGAAGGAGTTGAAGGATGGTTCGCGCGCATCAACCGCTACGGACAATCCAAAGGAATTCGGGTCGAACATTACATCAACTCCTCCGGGCTGCGCGAGATGATCGAAGGAACATCCATCGCCAAACACTTCCGGAAGATTTTCGCCAGCTCGTTTCTCTATTCGGTAGACGGAGTGGCCTATTGGCCGGGCGTGGCAGTCAACTATACGAACAAGACCCAGTTCATTTTCAAGATTAGCAAAGGGATCGACAGCGTATACGACTCCAAAGCCGTGAACCGCTATCAGCCCGAAGAACAACGTCCCGTACCGTTCACCCATATGATCTATATCGGCGACGGGACGACCGACATTCCGTGCATGCGGCTCGTGAAAGAGAAGCAGGGGCACGCCATTGCGGTATATAATCCGGCCGATCGGGAAGTGGGACACTCCCTTCGTCAGCTGGTTCAGGAGCATCGGGTGAATTTCGTCGCCCCGGCAGACTATTCGCCGGGCAGCCGGCTGGACGAAGTCGTGAAAGCGATCGTTGATAAAGTCGCCGCCGACGATCGCTTGAAGCGCCTGGAACTGTGAGTTTGATCATTTGATTTCGAGTAGAGCAGTTGGCCTTTACTATTTTTCAGCAATCGCGCGGCCCTGCCTTAGGAGGGGAATCGTCAAAATGTGCTGGCACGTTTTGACAAGATTTCCCAAGGCGCGCGAACAAAGCTCGACCCGAACGCGGACAAAGAACGGGGGCTGAGGCTGGTAGTTGAAATGCGCCAGCATTTCCCGTCCACGGGACGTGGGGCCCGCGCGGCCCGAGCGCAGTACCCTCCCGTAAGGATGACGCGCGCCACGCCTGAAGAAGCGATTCAACTATTTCGGCGGTAGCCGAATATAGC
>NZ_CAQIVA010000091.1:0-2040 GCF_948810725.1 uncultured Rikenella sp. | reverse complement strand
GTGTGAATCCCCAGCGGGTCGAAGTTCTCCATATTACAAACCGTAATACAGTTGTCGTACTTGTCCCGCACCACCTCGTATTCGACCTCTTTCCAGCCTTTGAGCGACTTTTCGACCAGAATCTGCGGCGAGTAGGTGAACGCCTTTGCCGCCAGCTGTTCCAGCTCCGCATCCGTATCGCAAAAACCCGAGCCCAGCCCCCCCAAAGTATAAGCGGCGCGAATAATCACCGGATACCCCAGTTCGTTCGCCACCCGCTTGGCATCCTCTACCGTGGTAACCGCCTCGCTCTTAATGGTTTTGACGTCAATTTCGTCCAATTTACGGACAAACAGATCCCGATCCTCGGTATCCATGATCGCCTGCACCGGCGTCCCGAGCACCCGCACATTATATTTCTCCAAAATCCCCCGCTTATAGAGCTGTACGCCGCAGTTCAGAGCGGTCTGTCCACCGAACGCGAGCAGAATCCCTTCCGGCCGCTCCTTGGCAATCACGTCCTCGACGAAATCCGGCGTCACCGGCAGAAAATAGACCTTGTCCGCAATCCCATCGCTGGTCTGCACCGTGGCGATATTCGGGTTGATCAGAATGGTTTCGATCCCCTCCTCCTTGAGCGCCTTGAGGGCCTGGGAGCCCGAGTAGTCGAACTCGCCCGCTTCGCCGATCTTCAATGCCCCCGAACCCAGGAGGACGACTTTTTTTATGCTGTTGTCTGCCATGACTCTATTTGTTCTTGTATTGGTCGATTAACTCGATGAAACGGTCGAAAAGGTACTCGGTATCCACCGGCCCGCTGGTGGCCTCCGGGTGGAACTGCACGCTGAAGAAGGGCAGAGTCCGGTGTCTGATCCCCTCGATGGTGTTGTCGTTGAGGTTGACGAAATACGGTTCCCAACCCTCTCCCAACCCCGTCGGATCGACGGCATAGCCGTGGTTCTGAGAGGTAATCACGGCCCGATCGGTTCCCACTTCCAACGCCGGCTGGTTATGCGACCGGTGTCCATATTTCAGCTTATAAGTGGTCGCCCCCGCGGCCCAGCTCAAAAGCTGGTTCCCGAGGCAAATCCCGAAGATCGGCTTCCCAGATTTGGTCGCCATAGCCTTCTTGATATTGGCAATCGTGGCCCCGCACAGCGCCGGATCGCCCGGCCCATTACTGAGCATCACCCCGTCGTAGTCCAAGGTGCTGAAATCGTAGTCCCACGGCACCCGAACAACAGTGGCATTCCGTGTATACAAGCACCGGATGATGTTGTACTTACACCCGCAGTCCACCAGCACGATCCGTCGCTTCGCCTCCGGATTGGTATAGGTGATGGTATCCTTGCACGAGACCGCCGCCACCAAATTCTCGGCGTTCGGGTTATGGAACGGCATAGCATCTGCCGATGCGTAATCGGTCTCCTGCACCAATTTCCCCAGCATCACCCCCCGTTCGCGTATGATTTTCGTGATTTCTCTGGTATCGACGCCGAAGATCCCCGGCACCTCATTCTCCTTAAGCCAGTCGGACAAACTTTTGATGGCGTTCCAATGGCTATGCTGAAACGAGTAGTCGCTGATAACGAGCCCCTTGATGTGTATCCGGTCGGATTCGAAGAATTTGGGCAAACCTGTGACTTCGTCTAAAACCGAAGTGTCCGGCACGCCGTAGTTCCCGATCAACGGATAGGTGAGCACCAGAATCTGTCCCGAATACGACGGGTCGGTCAAACTCTCCGGATACCCGGTCATGGCGGTAGAAAAAACGACTTCCCCCGATACAGACCGATCTGCACCGAACGAGAAGCCGTCGAATTGCGTACCATCCTCCAAAATCAGGCGGGCGGGCGTACTTTTCAGCATGTCAATTCAGAATTTAGTTTCTGAAATACAAAGATAACGCTTTTTCCGAAACAAACCGGGCTTTTCCACTGAATTTACCTATTTTTGTTCCATATACTTTCTATTCATTCGTTTTTCGTGTCTTTGTCCAGGAGGGTACTGTTCTCTTTGTGAACAAAGAGAACCAGAAAAACTTCAGAGCGCATCCCTGCG
>NZ_CAQIVA010000090.1:0-2786 GCF_948810725.1 uncultured Rikenella sp. | reverse complement strand
GCATCCCTGCGGGATGCTCTGGCCGTGTCTGCCCGATTGGTTGGGCTGGATTTTCCGGTGTGGCGCGCTGGGGGTATTATGCCCATTATTAGCGCGCTGCGCCGGAAAACCACAGCCCAACGAACAAGGCGGAGAGAACCCGTGGTCGGCCCACCGGGACGACCTCTGCAAAAGTTCTTTGGGTACCTTTCTTTCAAGAAAGGTACGGTTCCGTCCGGGTAGACACAATACAAACGGTTCAATTAGCGTTTCATAGCGCGATCCATATCCCGCTTCGCATCCTTTTCCTTGAGATGCTCCCGTTTATCGTATTTTTTGCGCCCCCGTCCCAAGCCGATCACCAGCTTCGCCAAACCGCGTTCGTTGACGAACAGCCTGATCCCGACCACCGTCAAACCCTTGTCCTGCAACGCCCGGTCTATCTTTCTCAACTCTTTCCGATTGAGGAGGAGTTTTCGATCGCGTTTCGGTTGGTGATTGTTGTACGTTCCCCAGTGATATTCGGCGATGTTCATGCCGCGCACGAACAATTCGCCGTTGTGCAGATAGCAGAAGCAGTCGACGAGACTGGCTTTGCTCATTCGGATCGATTTGATTTCGGTTCCGGTCAGCACGATACCGGCCACCCACTCTTCGAGGATTTCGTAGTCGAAAGAGGCCCGTTTGTTTTTGATGGATATTTTGTTCTGTTCCGCCATTTTCGGATGCAAAGATAACGATTCCGCGGCTTCGGACGGTACGTGCAAATACTTATCCGCATTTTTCCGTCATCGAGGGGGCGAGGAAAAAGAGAGGCACCCCGGCCCTCTCGGAGGAGAGAACCGGGGTGCCCCGAATTTTAAAGGAAAGTCCTTAGTTTTTCATTTTCACTTTGACTTTCACGATTTCTACAAACTGAGCGTGTTCGAAGTAGTTGTAGAAATTCACGTCCGTAGCAGCGAGTTCAGCAGCTTCCGGGTTCTGAGCGATGGCAGCTTTCAGATTGGAAACCAGCGCGTTTGCATCGCCTTCGCGAGCAGCGATCACTGCTTTCACGTAGTTAGCACGCCAGGTGTTCATCCCTGCCAACTGTTGTTTTGCTTTAGCCACGTTGCCGTTGAGGAGTTCAGCGAGTGCCTGGTTGTACCCATCGAGGGTGCGAGCGGCAGCTGCGTAGTTCCCGTTAGCGAGTTCTACGAGGCCCTGGTTGTATTTAGCTTCCGGGATCGAAGATGCTGCGAAGAATTTGGCAGCGTCTGCTTTCTTGCCTTCAGCCAAGGCAACCACGCCGAGGTTGTTGATCACGTACGGGTCGGTGCTGTTGAGCGAAGCGGCTTTCAGGAACATGGCCTTTGCAGCAGCGTAGTCGCCCTGGTTTGCCAATACGACGCCGAGGTTGTTGTACCCGCGGTAACAGTTGTATTTTTCAGCAGCGGCTTTGTAGATCTTCGCTTTGGTAGCGTTGTCGTTGTAGAGGGTAGCTGCGAAGAGCATCTCTTCGACGTTGAGTTTGTTGATGTCGGTAGCGACAGCTTCTTTGAGTTCGGCGTCGGTCAAGCCTTCCACCTGAACGTTGACGGTCATTTTCGAACGACGGAGTTCCGGGAGGATCTTTTCAGCCAGCACTTTGAAGGCAACGCTCATGTTTTTGATTTCGCGGTCGCGCACCTGCGGGTCTTTCTGCATAGCGAGCACCTGGAGAATCAGCGCTTTGTCCGGGATATCGGATTTTTCGACCAGTTCTTTGAAGCCTTCCCAGTCTTCGCCCATCGCGTTGATGTCGAATTTGGTGTTAGCCGGAACTTTGTCTTTTTTGAACTTCTGGCTCATCGCTTTGTGAGTCGAGGTACCGCGGTCTTTCGACAGTCTGTCGTTGAGGGCCAACGGACCGTCCGGCGAAGCGTAAGCCTGAGTGTAAACGTCGCCTACTTTCTTCTTCGCGTCACCGCTGTTGGCGATGATGAAGTCTTCCAGCGCTTTGATGTCTTCTTTGCTCAGCTGGCTGGAGCGCACGTTCGACTGGTTGATCGTAAACATGATCTTCGCGGTTTCCGAGATGTTGGTCACGCGCTGGAATGCGTCCGGAGCGATAGCCACTTTCGCATAGTTGTCGGCCATCAGCTGCAAGGAGCTCACCCCGTTAGTCACGTAGATCGGGGTTTCGTACGGGGTGAAGTTTTTGATCTTGTTCCCGCGTTTCAAGCATTTCGCTTCAGCTTTCAGCACGAGCTGCGAGAGGCGCATCGACGGGTTGTAAGGAATAGCCACGTCCATGGTCACCGTACCGCCCGAGAAGGGAACGACGGTGTAGTTGTCCTGTACTTTTTCGCCCTGGAAGAAGCGCGGTTCGCCGGCATATTCGGTACCGTCGATCAACGATACGATCACCGGAGTCACTTTCAGCACGCCGTATTTGTGGAATGCTTTGGCCGGAATGTTCACGGTAATGGTGGTCACCGCGTTGTCCCCTTTCAGGGTAACGAGTTCCGGCGCGCAGGTCGCCGTGGTGCCCTGTGCGGTCTTCTTCATCATCTTGCTGAAGCAATTACAGCTGGTGAGAAGAGCCGACGCAGCGATAACTGCAAGGCTGAGGTTTAAAACTTTTCTCATAATCAGTGAATTGTTTATTTATTAATTGGTTTTTCGGTCTTTTTTCCTTCGCTTTACTTGCAATGGACAAAGGTACGTATTTGTTCCTGATTTTGTTTTAGGATAAACAAAATTTCAATCCCTTTTTCATACTCTTTTTTGCCCCGGCTGGAACCGTACCTTTCTTGAAAGAAAGGTACCCAAAGAACTTTTGCAGA
>NZ_CAQIVA010000089.1:0-2849 GCF_948810725.1 uncultured Rikenella sp. | reverse complement strand
CGCGATTCATCTATATTCGGCTATCGCCGAAATAGTTGAATCGCTTCTTTAGGCGTGGCGCGCGTCCTACGGGAGGGTACTGCGCTCGGGCCGCGCGGGCCCCACGTCCCGTGGACAGGAAATGCTTACGCATTTCAACTACCAGCCTCTACCCAATTCTATGTCTCGCGCGCCTGCGCGATTCATCTATATTCGGCTAATCGCCGAAATAGCTGAATCGCTTCTTTAGGCGACGGCGCGCGGTCGAGCTTTGTCCCGCCTAAAACTGCCCTCGGGCCGGGCAGGCCCCACGTCCCGTGGACGGGAAATGCTGACGCATTTCTACTGGCAGCCTCGCCCCAAACGCACGCAACAGGCTTAGCCCCACCCCTCCGAGAGCAACATTTCCGCAACAGACAAATCGAAACCCGTCGTGATTTTGATATTTTGCCGTCCCCCCTCCGCCAGCCCGATTTCGACACCCCCCAACGCCTCCACCACCGAAGCATCGTCCGTAAATCCCCCCTCCTCCGGCAAAATGTACGCCCTCCGGAGCAACTCCCCCCGAAACCCCTGCGGCGTCTGAACCGCCCGAAACACCCCCCTTTCGACCGCCACACTGCCCCCCTGCGCCCCCACCCGCCGCAACGAATCCACCACCGGCACCACCGGCACCGCCGCCCCCCCTGCTCGCGCCCCCTCGATCACCCCCCGAATCACCCCATCCGCGACAAACGGCCTCACCCCGTCATGCACCAGCACCCATTCCGCCTCCGGCTCCGCCTCCAATCCCCGCCTCACCGACTGAAATCGAGTTTCCCCACCCGCCACCACCTCGTGCGGCACCTCGAACCCATGCGCCGCGCACAACTCCCCCCACCGTTCGATATACGCCTCCGGCAGCACCAGCACCAGCTTATGCACCCATTCGTTCACATTTTGTGAACAATCCGCCACATAACGCCCCACCCCCTCCGCCATCCGGCGCAAAGTCCGCATGACAATCGGCTCGCCTCCAAGCAGTAAGAACTGTTTGGGCACCTCGCTCCCCATCCGCCTTCCCGCCCCCGCCGCCACGACAATTGTTAATATTTTGTACATATTTTGTGAAAAGTTTTTCTTCGACACCCCCACTTACCACCCCCGCCAACCTCAATAGATCAACCACCCCGCCAACCCCGCCAACACGATCAACAGAATCGGATTGACCTTCCGCACCGCCGCCACCAGCACCGCCCCGAAAATCGCATAGCTTTTCCAGTCGATGAAATTATCC
Source organism: uncultured Rikenella sp. (assembly GCF_948810725.1). Lineage (NCBI taxonomy): Bacteria > Pseudomonadati > Bacteroidota > Bacteroidia > Bacteroidales > Rikenellaceae > Rikenella > uncultured Rikenella sp. The sequence continues at coordinate 1,594 of NZ_CAQIVA010000089.1, read as the reverse complement.
GGCGTGAAGAGCAGAAAAGCCGCCGCCAGAATCAGCCCCACCACCACCGGCCTCAACGTCCTCATCACCCCCGCCACATACCGGTTATCCTTCATTTTCAGGTAGAACCTCGCCACGATCAGCATCAACACCAGCGACGGCGCACAGACCCCCGCCGTCGCCAGCGCCGACCCCCAGACCGACCCCGTCGCCGTATACCCGATATACGTCGCACTATTGATCGCAATCGGCCCCGGCGTCACCTGCGAAATCGCAATGATATCGGCAAACTGCGCCGCCGTGATCCATCCGTGCCGCGTCACCACCTCCGCCTGAATCAGCGAAATCATCGCATACCCGCCCCCGAACCCGAAGAGACCGATCTGAAAAAACGTCAGAAAAAGTTGCAAATAGAGCATCCCGAATTCGAATCTTTTATTTTCCCAACCCCCGTTTCACCCTCCAGTACGTATACCCCAGCCCCACGACAATTCCGCCCGCAATGAACCACAACGGCGACGCCCCCGCCCAGATCGCCCCCGCAATCGCGACGAACACCCCGTACTCCCACCCCCTCAGCCCCCGGGCAAACGAAAAGACCGGTTGCAGAATCAGCGCCACGACCGCCGGCCTCATCCCCTTGAAAATGCGGTTCACCGTCGGATCCTCCGAGATATGCGAAAAGAAGATCGCCACCCCCAGCAGAATCAGGAACGACGGCAGCACCGTTCCCAGAAACGCCGCCACCGCCCCCCGCGTTCTCAGGATTTTGTACCCCACCATAATCGAGACATTGACCGCCATCGGCCCGGGCGCCGACTGCGCCAGCGCCAGCAGGTCTATAAACTCTTCGCGTTCGACCCACCTCCGTTTGTCGATCACCTCTTTCTGGATGATCGGGATCATGGCATATCCGCCACCGAAAGTGAAGCAGCCGATCTTGAAAAACGACAAAAACAGGGTTATTTCCTGTCTGAACATAACTATCGAATGATTTCGCAACAGGCGCAAAATTACGAAATTCACCGCTCCGCGGCGGCCGGAAGCGCACCTTTTCTTCCGAAAAAGAACAGCTCACCCCATCGGATAGCAGCCTCCCCAACGAAACGCTGTTTCGCCCGGCCACAGAACGTTGAATGTCTTGTTGGGTTTATTTTGGTCTTATTTATGCGGAGCCCGCGCGCGAGACAGAGAATGAGGCCGAGACAGGCCGATTGCCTGGGGTAGACACAGCCATCTTTCGAGTGCCGAGCGGCACCGCCCCGGGCTACCGCGAGAGAGCCAATGGCGGGCTGAGCAGCGTCGGCGACGGCGGGTTCAGCTGGTCTTCCGCCACGAGCGGCATCCACGGCCTGGACTTGGATTTCTATTCGCAGAGCCTCAACACCAGCGCCTCGGGCAGCCGCGCCCACGGTTTTCAGTTGCGTTGCCTCTCGGAATAAACGGGGTGCCGCTCGGCACCCGAAAGCTGGCTAGAGCTACCCTAAGTAAATGACCACCCAACCCTGGATTTAAGTTGCATCCCTGCGGTTTGAAGAACCGCCCGGGCCGGAGCCACCTCAGGCGTAGGGCCGCAACTTCGCGGAGCTCGTTCGGCCCACGCTGGCTCCGACCC
>NZ_CAQIVA010000088.1:0-2884 GCF_948810725.1 uncultured Rikenella sp. | reverse complement strand
CGTAAGCATTTCCCGTCCACGGGACGTGGGGCCCGCGCGGCCCGAGCGCAGTTTCAGGCGGGACAAAGCTCGACCGCGCGCGACTGCTGGAGAAGGAAATCATTCAAAGCGTCTTGCGCTTTGAATAAGATTTCCGCCAGCGCGCGGACAAAGAGTTGGGCCGAGGCTGCCATAGCGAAACGTAGTTTCGCTCCGTCCCGCCGGGGTCACCCGGACGCCGCCCGCGCAGGGCAGTTTCAGGCGGGACAAAGCTCGACCGCGCGCGCCACCGCCTTAAGAGGGAAATCGTCAAAATGCGCTTGCGTGTTTTGACAAGATTTCCCCAGGCGCGCGAACAAAGCTCGCCCCACACGCAGAAAGAGATTCATTGAAAAAGCCCCCACCGAACACCGTAAAAGCGACAGTTCCCGTAAAATACCACGACCAGAATAAAAAACAGTTAAAGAGATGAAACTATCGCAATACAAGTACGACCTGCCCGAGAGCCTGATCGCCCAGTACCCCTGCGAGAACCGCGACGAGAGCCGGTTACTCGTTTTCGACCGTAAGAGCGGCAAGATCGAGCACAAGATCTTCAAAGACATCCTCGGCTACTTCCGCGAAGGCGACGTGATGATCTTCAACGACACCAAAGTTTTCCCCGCCCGGCTGTACGGCAACAAAGAGAAGACCGGCGCCGAGATCGAGATCTTTCTGTTGCGCGAGCTAAACCGCGAACAGCGGCTGTGGGACGTCCTCGTCGACCCCGCCCGGAAGATCCGCATCGGAAACAAACTCTACTTCGGCGACGACGACGCCCTGGTAGCCGAAGTCATCGACAACACCACCTCCCGCGGCCGCACCCTCCGTTTTCTGTTCGACGGCGAATACGACGCCTTCAAGAACGCCCTTTATAAGCTCGGCGAAGCCCCCGTTCCGACCCACATCCTCCGTCGCCGCGCCGAAACCATCGACGAAGAGCGCTACCAGACCATCTACGCCGAGAAAGAGGGCGCCGTCGCCGCCCCCACCGCCGGCCTCCACTTCAGCAAACACCTGTTGAAACGCCTCGACATCAAAGGCGTAGGGCGCGCCTCCATCACCCTCCACGTCGGCCTGGGGAACTTCCGTTCCGTCGACGTCGAAGACCTCACCAAACACAAGATGGACAGCGAACCCATCTTCATCACCGAAGAAGCCGCCCGTATAGTGAACACCGCCCGCGAGAAAGAGAAACGCGTCTGCGCCATCGGCACCACCGTCATGCGCACCATCGAGAGCTCCGTCTCGACCGACGGCATGCTGAAACCCTTCGAAGGCTGGACCAACAAATTCATCTTCCCGCCCTACGAATTCAGCGTCGCGAACTCCATGGTGACCAACTTCCACCTGCCCTACTCGACCCAGCTGATGATGGTCTCCGCCTTCGCCGGCTACGACAAACTGCTGAAAGTCTACGAAGTAGCCAAAGAAGAGGGCTATCGTTTCGGCACCTACGGCGACGCCATGCTGATTCTGTAACTCGATATCGGAGAGGCCCGTCCCGCCTCCCCGCATACTCCACGCCTCCGTCCGGCTACGATGTCCGAGCGGAGGCATTTTCGTCCGCCCCCTCAGTCATCGTCCCCGCCCCGGGCGACCGCAATTCTTATTCGGGCACACTGAGCTACATCGGCAACAGCGGGTACAGCTACTCGTCCACCTCCCATACTTCAAACGACCACTACCGTGGGATGTACTTGAGTTTCCGTACGACAGCCCTCAGTGCCAGCGGTTCGTATCACCGTGCCAACGGTCTTCCGTTGCGCTGCCTCTCGGAATAAACGGGACTGACACGGCCAATTGGGAGTGCGGCACGCACCGCCCGTCCACGGGACGTGGGGCCTGCCCGGCCCGAGGGCAGTACCCTCCCGTAGGACGACGCGCGCCCCGCCTTAGGAGGGAAATCATCAAAACTCGCTCGCGTGTTTTGACAAGATTTCCCCAGGCGCGCGACAAACACAAATCCTGCCCCGGGCTACCGCGACGCCGGGAATAACGATGCCTTCGGCATACTGAGCAGCGTCGGCAACTATGGCTCCAGTTACTCGTCTTCAATCAGCGGCAGCAAAGGAGTATATTTGGACTTCAGCGCACCGAATCTCAGAATCAGTTACGCCAGTAGCCGCGGCCACGGTATTCAGCTGCGTTGCCTCTCGGAATAAACGGGGGCGCGTGCCCGTGGGGGCAAGAGGCTGGAGTTACCCTAATTGCGTTTTGAGTGCATCCCTGCGGTTCGTAGAACCGCGCGGGCCGGAGCCACCCCAGGCGTAGGCCTGCAACGTCGCAGAACTCGTTTCCGGCCACGCTGGCTCCGACCCTCAATCCCTAATTCACTACCTCCTTAGCAAAGCGAGCCGGACGCCCGGGAGGAACGGCAACTCTCGACGCGCGAGCGGCGTGTTGCGGGCCGCCCGGCGGGAGGCGTCCGGCCCGCGCGACCCTAAAGGGTCGCAAAAGCTCGGTCAACAGTTCGCCCCGATTCTGTCGGGTTCGGCCTGTCGCCCACTCCCCCGAGGCGCTCCGCGCCTGGGCGACAAGGCCGGCGGTTCGAAGAACCGCGCTATTCGCTCTCGGCCTATAGCAGTTCGCCACCAGCGGAGAGCAGCAACGAGCTCCGACGAGTTGCAGCCCTCCCCCTGCCGGGGCGGCGGACTGCGCAACCCAAAGGGGCGCAGAAGCTCGGCCCAACTCTCTAAAATTCGCCTCGGCACGCAATCCTTTCACCGCTCCAATTCTGTAAGATTCGTCCTCGGCGCGCCCCCCACGCGCCGCTAATGCGTCGCCCTTGCCGAGGACGGCGATTCCAGAGGAATCGCGCTATTCGCTCTCAGACTAAAGCACTACCCAAAGTACGGCCAACAAG
>NZ_CAQIVA010000087.1:0-2922 GCF_948810725.1 uncultured Rikenella sp. | reverse complement strand
GCCCAGGTGGTGAAATTGGTAGACACGCTACTTTGAGGGGGTAGTGCCGGTTGCGGCGTGCAAGTTCGAGTCTTGTCCTGGGCACAGAAAAGACTGTCAATCGTTTGATTGGCAGCCTTTTCTGTTTTCAGAGGGGACTATTCGGGGGACTGTTTTTATTCTTCATATGACAACAAACAAGTTAGACCGCAATACTTTAGTATATCATTATACTACCATGAGTACATTTCATGCTCTTATGGAAACCTTAGATAGGCCTGAAGCAGATAATGATGATCGTGATTTATCGAAATATAAATTTAAATTTAGAGGCACCTTAATGCCTTATATGAATGATCCAATAGAATATTCCTTTATGTCAAAATGTATATGTCAAGGATTAGATAAATATGAACGCAATAATCAGCTCAAAGAAAAGAAGTCGATTTGGCTCAGGGAAAATTTAAAAATTATAGATGAACAAATGGGGTATCCAGGAATAGTTTCATTTTCAGAATGGGCCGACGACTTAACGCTGTGGAGAAGTTATGGAGGAAATGGGACTGGAATTGCATTAGGATTTTCCAAAGAACTTTTGCAAAAATCATTCAGCGAAGCTTTCGTAAAATGTCGATATGGAACTGAAGAATATACAACAAATTACGTATATGAACATTTGAGTAAAGAATTATATGACATATTAACACTATCCAATATCACAAATACATATAATCTCCCTATAGATTACTTTGCCAAAATTTTATCCCTCAGATTAAGTACAAAGCATCAATCATATTTTTATGAAAGAGAATGGAGGATAACACGAATGTATCATCCATTAGCAACAAAATTCTATGACAAACAAGGTTCAATAATACCATATATAGAAATAAGTATTCCCGTTAATTGTCTCAAAGAAGTTGTAATCGGGCCTTGTGCACAAAAAGAACTCAGTGCACACTCTATTTTTTTATTATTGGCTAATAAATTACCACCCCTTATAGGAACTTCTTCTGTCGCCGAAATAAAAGACAAAATAGCTATAGCAATATCGGATGTCCCATATGTAATTCGTTAAGTCTATAGAAATTAAACAATGGCATTGATTTTACATGTCAAAACCTTTGCTTATCCTCTCCACATCTTCCATGCGGCCCAGACGAGGGCGACGAAGATAACTCCGACCAGCAGCCACGGAAGAGTGCTGGGGCGGGATTCCTTTTCGGTTTCCTGTTCGACGATCGTCTCGGTGTGAGTTTCGCGGCGAGTGCTGTCCTGGAGGACGGCATCCGTCTGTTGCTTGAGAGTGTCAGTTGTCTGCTGGCAGGTGTCGTTCTCGCGGTTCCGGTGGTGGTCGGTGATCGTGATGCGCTTGACGGGCGGCATTCCGGTGGTCGAGTCGGCGGGCCGGGTGGTGTCGAATTCCAGTTCGATCCAACGGGTCTCCTCGGACTCGGCGGTGGCGGATTCGGTCTGTGTGTGTGCGACAACCTTGGTGGTCTGCCGGGATTCCGCGTGCAGGTCGGCCTGCTCGGTCACGGCGGATGTCGCGTGCTGGCTCTCGTGCACTCTCTTCGTGGTCGAGCAGCCGGACAGCAACAGGCTGGCTATACTATAAAAAAGTATCCGTTTCATTTCAGGTGGAGGATTTGATTTCGGTTGGTTCCGGCCCGGTAGGAGATGTGTATCCACCGGTAGTTCGATTCGTCTATGAGCTGGTCGAACACGATTGCTCCGGCTTTCTGCATTTCCGCAATCCGGTCGAACAGGCGGCAGTTGTCGGCCGGGGTGCCCACCGAGATGTCCGCCGCCTCGCCCCGGAGGTGCTGGGAGGTCGAGACACCGCCCACTGCTGCATTCAACTTCGGGCAGCGGTAACCGCTGTTCACCGAGATCGGGCCGCCCCATGCCTCCCGGATCGGGTCGAGCAGTTTTTCAATCAGTGCGGTAAGGGCGAGTGTTACCCCGCTCGGCGGTGTGTTATCGATCCTCCGTGCGCGGGCGGTCTCCGAGGTACAAAGCTCTGCGATGGTAAAGTGTTTCATGGCAAAATCTGTTTTCAATCTCAGTTACTACTTATCAAAAGAGCGCGATTTTCTTTGCATATCCAATCGATGTGTAAAGGAATCGTGTGGTTTCTTTATACATCGGATTCCGGTGGTGCGGTGATCTTCTTAACCTCCTGCAGCAACTCGGCAGCGCGAGCCGGGTCTTTGCACCGGATGATACGACCGATCATATCGGGAATTTGCGCGGCGGCGGAGTGTTTCTCCCGCAGGTTCTCGATCACCGAGCGAAACTCGATGGCGATTACGGCTACGGTTCCAAGCACAGAAGCAAAAGGAAAACTGTACCACGGGAAGATATTACCGATGATGTCCACCAGCAGGAGCATGGCCAGCACCCGCCAGTACTCGCCGACTTTGGCAAAGGTGCGGCGAAAGCCACCGCTGTTCACATACTCCCTGCGGGCTTTGGCCTTCTCGATACCAGACCAGAGGTCTACCAGCACGGCGACGATCATCAGGCTCCAAAGGATCAGTACGACAGCCAGCATCCGCTTGAGATTCTCGATGTTCAGTGTTTCGAGCAGAATTTCGTTCATGGGTTCTTCCTATTAATATTGCGTGTTTTTATAGCGCGGGGGCGTCTGCCACGGCGTGACGCCCGCCTGATAGTTATCTCGGGTGATGAGCCCCTCGATATTGAACTTCTTGCCCGTCACCAGCGTCACCTCTAAGGTAAAGGAGGTGTAGCTCAACGATGACTGGCCGAAAGCCGTAGAACCCGGATTATTCATGTCATAGTACGGATTCCACTCGATCGTCACGTAGTCACGCGGAGTATTGAAGTTCTCCTGCACCGACACATAGAAAGGATCTGAGACATTCACCAGCCGCGCGCTCTGGATCTTGACCCGCGTCGAGGTGTCGGTCGTCTTAT
>NZ_CAQIVA010000086.1:0-3365 GCF_948810725.1 uncultured Rikenella sp. | reverse complement strand
ACGTCCCGTGGACGGGAAATGCTTACGCATTTCCACTGGCAGCCTCTACCCCGTTCTTTGTTCGCGCGCCGGGGAAATCTTGCCAAAATGTGCCAGTACATTTTGACGATTTCCCTCTTTAGGCGTCGGCGCGCGTTGGTTTGAGGGTACTGTTCTTTTTGGCTTCGCGTTGCCTTCGGCTTCCTCGTGCTACCTCGGCAAAGCCCGCAAGCGGTCTCTGCCCTCGGTACGCTACTCGGTTCCTCCTCGCCGCTCGGCAATTTGCAAACTGCGTTTGCATTGCTCTCGCTGGCAGCGTCGGTTGTGAACAAAGAGAACCAGAAAAACTTTTGACGGATGCTGACGCATCCTCAAACTGCCGACGCCTCCAACCACCGCGCGGTAGCCCTAACATAAAACATGAGGAAACCCTACCGATTTGAGCGGAGACAAAGATTGGCCAGCTTGTAGAGCACCCGCGCGCCGACGTTCGCATTCCACTCGCCGTCGCCCGCCTGCGGAGCCACCTCCGTCAGGTCGAACCCCACGATACGACGCCCCGACTCCACCAGACTCGCCAACAGATAGACCGCCTCCCGGTACGAAAGTCCCCCGGGAACCGGAGTCCCCGTCCCCGGACAGTTGTCCGGCGAGAGACCGTCGATGTCGAAACTCACATAAACGTTCTCCGGCAACCGGTCGACGATCGACGCACACTGCGCCCCCCAGGAGAGCCCCTCGAACGCGTTACGAGCCAACGTATAGTCGTCGAACTGCACCACCCGGCCCTGCGAATCCGCCGCCAACTCGACCTCCGCACCGCAGAAATCCCGAATCCCCACCTGCACCAACCGCGATACCTCAGGCAGCTGCAAAGCGTTGTACATAATCGAAGCATGCGAGTAGGCAAATCCCTCGTAAGCCACGCGCAAATCGGCGTGGGCATCGATGTGCAGCATGCCGAAATCCCTCCCCTCGCCTGCCATCCGAGCCGCTACGGCCCGCATCAGACCGAGCGGCGTGCTGTGGTCGCCCCCCACCAGCCCCACCAAACGGCCGGACTCCAAAAACGACGAAGCCTGTGCAAACACAAGGTCGTTCAGGCGCGCCGAACCGGCATTGACCGCCTCCAGCGATGCGGCGATCGCCGGATCGGTCGCCGCGCCTCCCTCTTCGAGGTGCGCAATCACCCGTTCCGCCTCCGTCCGAAGCCGTTCCGAAGCCGATGCGATCCACGGATCGGCCGGTGCGGTCGCAATCCCGCACCGCCAACCCTCCGGATAATGGGCGTCGCGCAGCTCTACCTGGGTCGAAGCGGCCAGAATCGCCTCCGGCCCGGCTGCCGTCCCTCTGTTATACGAGACGGTCACGTCCCAAGGTACGGAGAGCAGCACGAGTTCCGCTTCGTCCGGTGCAAACGGGAGACCGAAATAGTTCCCGTTGGCCACTCCGGTATCGTCGGGCGAAAAGGCGCTCAGGTCTTTCGCGACAAATTCCTTATCTTCTCCAGTCATAGTTTTTCAAAGCAGCGGTGAGACAGATGAACGGCGGATTTTCGAGCGACTCTTCGTTATACCGCAATTCGTCGCCGGCCAGCGACCGCACGACGGCTCCGGCTCCGCGCGCAATGGCTTCGCCGGCGGCGGTGTCCCACTCCGAGGTGGGTGTGGTTCGCAGGTAGCAGTCCACTGCTCCTTCGGCCACGAGGCACATTTTCAAGGAGCTGCCGTACTCGACGATGCGAATCTCGCCGAGTTGTTGCTGTAACCGAAGGATCTCCTCTTTGACGTGTTCGGTCTCGTGCGAACGGCTCACGGCGACGCGCAACGGGGTATTCCGCCCGGCAACCAGCGGCAGGCGTTGCGCGTCGCGAAACAGTTGGCCGATGGTGAACGAGGCGCTCATCTCGGGCCGGACGCCTGTCCGGCAGAAGGCGCCGCGGTCGGGATCGCTGAAATAGAGGGTCTCGGTGGTGGGCAGGTAGATCACGCCCAAGAAAGGCCGGTTGTCGACCATCAGGGCGATATTGACGGTGAATTCGCCGTTCCGTTTGATGAACTCTTCGGTGCCGTCGAGGGGGTCGATGAGCCAATAGAGGTCCCACCCGCGCCGTTCGTCGAAATAGAGGTCTCGGCCCTCTTCCGAAAGCAGGGGAATCCGGGTGGCGCTCAGGTAGTGCTGGATGAGCCGGTGGGCTTCGCGGTCGGCGATGGTGATGGGGGTGCTGTCGGCTTTGAGGCCGACGAAGAAGTCGTCGTACCGGGTATAAATCTCCATGATTTTGGCTCCGGCACGGATGGCGGCGTTATAGGCCTGAACCAGAAAAAAGTCGGTTTGTTCTCGCTCTATCATGACTCACTGTATAATAAACTTACTTTTTACAAAAACGCGACGCGGCGGGCGCGGGGAATATATGGGAGGGTCCGTTTTCGAGTGCCGGGCGGCCCCGCCCCGGGCTACCGCGGCGGCAACGATGGCGGGTTATGGAGTATCAGCGACGGCGGATACAGTTGGTCGGCCGCTGTCAGCGACATTTACAGTCTGGGCTTGAACTTTCATGCGCTGTACCTTAGTTCCAACGACATATGCGGACGCGGTTACGGTCTTCCGTTGCGTTGCCTCTCGGAATAAACAGAGACGTATTGCTTGGGGTGGAAGCGGCCACGGTTACAGGGCCGGTTCGCTTGCCGGGCGGCGCGCCCCGGGCTTCCGCAACCGCAATACTTCTGGCGCACTGGGTAGTGTCGGAAGCAGTGGCTACTGTTATTCGTCATCGGTGAACGGCACCAATGGCATGGATTTAGATTTCAGTACAAGGCACTTCAATCCCTGCTACGCGGGTAACCGGGGCGACGCTTTTCAGTTGCGTTGCCTCTCAGAATAAACGGGGGCGCGTGCCCGTGGGGGGCAAGGGGCTGGAGCTACCCTAACAACTGGCAGCCTCTACCCTACTTTTGTTTGACCTTAGCGGGTCGGACGCCCGGGTGGTATCGCAATTTTCGACGCGAAGCGGCGTATTGCGGGCCGGCGCCTGCCCACGGGCGGCCCGCGCGACTCTGCGAGTCGCAACTACAACGCCCCATTCACCGCCCCAATTCTGCCGGGTTCGGGCTGCGCGCTCCGGGGGTGGGCCGAACGGCCCAGCGCGCAGACCCGGCGGTTCTACGAACCGCAAAAGCACGGCCCAAAGCACAACCAAAAACTCGCCCCAAATCTGTCGGGTTCGGCCTGTCGCCCACTCCCCCCCCGAGGCGCTCCGCGCCTGGGCGACAAGGCCAGCGGTTTGAAGAACCGCGCTATTCGCTCTTAGCCTATAGCAATTCGCTGCCAGCGGTGAGTACAACGAGCTCCGACGAGTTGCAGTCCGCCGCGTGAGATGGCAGCGA
>NZ_CAQIVA010000085.1:0-3543 GCF_948810725.1 uncultured Rikenella sp. | reverse complement strand
CTATCCGGATCCACGTGCCGGCGGTCTTCAGCTGCGTTGCCTCTCGGAATAAACGGTGCCGCTCGGCACCCGAAAACTGGCAGCCTCTACCCTACTTTTGTTTGACTTTGGTAGCCGAAGCCTGCGGGGGCGCAACTAAATCTGCAAAGTGCAATTATCTTAGCGGGTCGAAGCCTGCGGGGCCAAAAGCAACGTTAGTTGCGGGCCTCCGCGGCGGGAGGCTGCGGCCCGCGCGACCCAAAGGGTCGCAGGAGCTCAGTCCATTCGTCCTCGGCGGCCTCCTCGTGCCGGTGCCTTCGAGCACTCCGATTGGGCAGTCTCTACCCCAACATACAGCTCGCCGCCAGCGGAGGCGCAACGAGCTCCGTCGAGTTGTAGTCCGCCGTATGGGGTGGCGGCGAACTACGCGGCTCTACGAGTCGCAAAAGCAACACCATTCACCGCCTCAGGCTACCGGGTTCGTCCTCGGCGCGCCCCCCTCGCGCCGCTAATGCGTCGCTCTCGCCGAGGACGGCGATTCTGCGAATCGCGCTATTCGCTCTCGCCTCAAATTCCAGCCTAAAGCAGAAACCAGTTCTCCGCCCTGTGTCAGCCTCACTGCGGCTACGCTGTCGCTCCGCCACTTTTTCGCGCGCCTGCGCGATTCATCTATAATTCGGCTCACGCCGAAATAGCTGAATCGCTCCTTTAGGCGGGGCGCGCGGTTGCTTTGAATTAATAAAGGCGCGCCCACAGGGCATTTTACTTCCAGCCTCTACCCCCCTATACAACGCGGGCAGCCTCAGCTCAACCCTTTTCCGCGTGCCGGGGAAATCTTGTCAAAACGTGCCAGCACATTTTGACGATTTCCCTTTTTAGGCGTGGCGCGCGTCTTTGGCTACAGGAGGGTACTGCCCTTACGCCGGGCGGGCGCACCCTTCGAGTGATTTAATGGCAGCCTCTACCCCCGTTCTCTGGCCGCGCGCTGGCGGAAATCTTATTCAAACGCGCATCACGCGTTCGAATGATTTCCTTTTCCAGCAGTCGCGCGCGGTCAGGCTCTGTGCCGGACAGAACTGCCCTGCGCGGGCGGCGTCCGGGTGACCCCGGCGGGACGGGCAAAACTGCGTTTTGCTAAGGCAGCCTCAGCCCTATTCTCCGAGCGCGGTGGGCAAAGGGCCGTCGCTACCGGAACCAAACGCCCAAAGTATCACCAACCCAACCCGCCACACGAAACAGTACCACAATAAAAAAGTTCTCCCGCCGAACCTTGAAGGTTCGGCGGGAGAACTACAATCATTCCGCTAAACAGGCAATCGCTACAACAACTTATTGAGCTTTTCCGCCAACGCTGCTTTGGTCGTCGCCCCCACCTGCTTGTCCACCACCTGACCTCCTTTGACGAAAATAATCGTCGGAATGTTCCGAATGGCGAACTGCGCTGCAATCGCGTCATTCGAATCCACATCGCACTTCCCGATGATCGCCTTTCCGGCATATTCCGTCGCCAGCTCCTCCACGATCGGCCCCACCATCCGACACGGCCCGCACCACTCGGCCCAAAAATCGATCACCACCGGCTTATCCGACGCCATCACCTCCTGAAAATTGCCCGAATTGATTTCCAATGCCATAACAAATTGAGTTTTAGTAGTTTTTAATAGTGTAAGAATTCAAAATCCATGCCACAAAAAGCGCACAAATCTAATCAATTTATCCGGTATTTGAAACCGTAATCGTCCAGCAGCTCCGTCACCTTGGCGTTCAGTTCGATCTTGGGCGCACGGGTACGCAACGCCACCCTGACTCCCGTCTCCGGGTCGAAAATATGGAACAACAACGAGACCGGCCCCGCCGCCATAGCCGCCGTGCTCGACAAATCCGTGATGAACCCCGTCGAAAGCTCCTTCACCGGCACCGTCACCACCAGCTCCCGAATGTCGCTCTCCATCACCTCCGCGAGGCTCTTCATGCTCTTGATGACGATCTCCATCTCGCCCTGCCGGAAACGGCTCGGTTGTACCCGCCCCTTGATCAGGATGGAGTTCTGCTCGAAACAGAACGAATGGAACGTCTCCCAATCCTTGCTCCAGAGCGTAAAGGTATAACTCCCGCTGAAATCCTCGACCGTGAACCGTCCATACGGTTTCCCCGTCTTCGTCGTCAGGTACTGCGCCGAAGTGACCATCCCCGCCACCGAAAAATCCCGATCCCTCAACGCCATCAGATCGCTCAAATCGCTCACTGCATTGGAACAATACTTCTCGATCAGAATCCGGTAGTCGTCCAGCGGATGCGACGAGAGATAGATCCCCACCACCTCTCGTTCCCGCTCCAGCATTTCGAGTTTGCCCCACGTCTCGGCCGACGGAATCTCCGGTTTCTGGACCATCACCCCCGACATCATATCGCCGAAGAGGCTGTTCTGCTTCTGCGCGCGCTCGGCCTGCACCAAACTCCCGTACCGAATCAGCGACTCGATAAACGAAGCCCCCTTGCTATCCTGTGCGAAAAACTGGCTCCGGTGGAACGACGCGATCGAATCCAACGCTCCCGCCAACGCCAGACACTCGATATTCTTTTTATTGACCGTCTGGAGATTGACCCGTTCGACGAAATCGAAAATATCCTTGAAATCCCCATGGGCATTCCGCTCCTCGAGAATCGCCTGAACCGCGTTTTCGCCCAGCCCCTTGATCCCTCCCAACCCGAAACGGATATTCTGCTCGCTGTCCACCGAGAAGCGGTGCCGGCTCTTATTGACATCCGGCCCCTTGACCGGCGCTCCCATCCGTTTGCACTCGTCCATAAAGAAGCTGATCTTCTTGATATCCGACAGGTTGCGGCTCAAGAGGGCCGCCATAAACTCGGCCGGATAGTGCGCCTTGAGGTAGGCCGTCTGGTACGACACATAGGCATAACACGTGGAGTGCGACTTGTTGAAGGCATACGACGCGAACGCCTCCCAGTCCGTCCAGATCTTCTCGCACACCGTCCGGTCGTGTCCGTGCGCCACCGCCCCGTCCAGGAAGTCGCCCTTCATCTTGTCCAGCACATCCTTCTTTTTCTTCCCCATCGCCTTCCGGAGCGTATCGGCCTGCCCCTTCGTAAACCCGGCCAGCTTCTGCGACAGAAGCATCACCTGTTCCTGATAGACCGTAATCCCGTACGTATCTTCCAGATATTCCGCCATATCCGGCAAGTCGTAGGCAATGGCCTCCCGCCCGTGCTTCCGGGCGATGAAGTTCGGGATGTACTCCATCGGCCCCGGCCGATACAAGGCGTTCATCGCGATCAAGTCCTCGAACCGGTTGGGTTGCAACGCCCGGAGGTGCTTCTTCATCCCCGGCGACTCGAACTGGAACAGCCCGGTGGTCTCCCCGTTGGAATAGAGTTCGAAGGTCTTCTTATCATCGAGCGGAATCGCGTCGATATTGATGTCGATCCCCTTGGACTCCCGCACGTTCTCCACCGCATCCTTAATAATCGACAAGGTCTTGAGCCCCAGAAAGTCCATCTTGATGAGCCCGGCATCCTCCACCAAACTCCCCTCGTACTGCACCA
>NZ_CAQIVA010000084.1:0-3564 GCF_948810725.1 uncultured Rikenella sp. | reverse complement strand
TTGAATAAGATTTCCGCCAGCGCGCGGACAAAGAATGGGGGTAGAGGCTGGCAGTGGAAATGCGCAGCATTTCCCGTCCACGGGACGTGTGGCCCGCTTGGCCGACGCGTTCGCGTCATGGCGCGCGGCCGTTATTACTTTCCAGTTGCTCGCGCGCCCCGCCTAAAGGAGCGATTCCACTATTTCGGCGGTAAGCCGAATATAGTTGAATCGCGCAGGCGCGCACCAAGAATTGGGTTGAGCAGATTAAGCGATACGCAGTATCGCTCCGTCCCGCCGGGGTCACCCGGACGCCGCCCGCGCAGGGCAGTTTCAGCCGGGTCAATGCCCGTCCGCGCGCCACGCCTTAAGAGGGAAATCGTCAAAATGCGCTTGTGCGTTTTGACAGGATTTCCCAAGGCGCGCGAAAAGGCGGCGGAGCGCAAGCGGAGCCGCAGTGAGGCAGACACGGGGCGGAGAACTGGGGCGAGCTTTGGGCCGTGCCTGTTCTTCGGGTGGGAAAACCGACTACGGTTTTCCCACCGCGCCGGGCCGAGTTGTTGGCTGAGCTTTTGGGGCTCGCAGAGCCGCCGGGCTTGCGGCGGGGCATCTTCGATGCCCGGGTCGGACGCCGCAGCCCGAACCCCAAAGAATTGGGGCGGATTGGGGAAAGTTTTGGGGCGAGAGCGAATAGCGCGATTCCGAAGGGAATCGCCGTCCTCGGGCGCAGCGACGCATTAGCGGCGCGGGGGAGGCGCGCCGAGGACGAATGGGGAGTGCTCCTGCGACCCTTTGGGTCGCGCGGGCCGGACGCCTGCCCACGGGCGGCCCGCAACACGTCGCTTACGCGTCGAGAGTTGCCGTTCCTCCCGGGCGTCCGGCTCGCTTTGCTAAGGAGGTAGTGAATTAGGGATTGAGGGTCGGAGCCAGCGTGGCCGGAAACGAGTTCTGCGACGTTGCAGGCCTACGCCTGGGGTGGCTCCGGCCCGCGCGGTTCTACGAACCGCAGGGATGCACTCAAAACGCAATTAGGGTAACTCCAGCCTCTTGCCCCCACGGGCACGCGCCCCCGTTTATTCCGAGAGGCAACGCAACTGAAGAGCGTTACCGCGACTGCTCGGACCATTGGTTTCGAGACGCTCCATGCTGAAACCGAACAATGTCCCCTTGATGTCGCTGACAGCCGACGACCATTGGTACCCATGGTTGCCCGAGTAGCCCAACACCCCCGGCGCATTGTAGCGGAAGCCCGGGGCACGCCCACAGGATGTTTTACAGGCCGCCTTTACTCTAAACCGCCTCTACCCCAAGCAATACGTCTCTGTTTATTCCGAGAGGCACCGCAACTGAAGACCGTAGGCGCGATTGTGCGCCCGGCCGGAATAGAAATAATTCATATTGAAATCCAAGTAGATCCCACCCTCTGAGTCCGTCGAAGCAGACCACACCGATCCGACCGTACCCGTAGTGACGAGTGCTCCAAAACAACCCTCGTTACCCGCGTCGCGGTAGCCCGGGGCGCAGCCGGAGGGCGATTCGCGGCCGTCTTCGTACCTATCCTTCCGAAACCGCCGAAGTCGAAAAATCGCTATCTTAGCCCCCAATTACGCGCCTCGGCCCTCGAATCATAGGAAACACACCCCGTAATCGAAGTCCCCGGACGGCGATGGTATAGACCGGAATAACAAGTCTTCGCCTTGAAATCCACCGAAACACTCTACCGCTGGTTTACACGCTTTTCCAAGCGGCTCTCCGAACGACAACTCATCCTGATCCTCGCCGTGCTCGTCGGCATCGCCGCCGGCATCGCAGGACACCTCCTGCGCGGCTGTATCCACCTCATCAAACAGGGACTCACCTCCTGGGCCGACATCGAAGTCGCCAACCTGCTCTATTTCCTCTATCCCATGATCGGGATCGCCGTCACGGTCCTCTTCGTCAAATATTGGGTGAAAGACGACATCTCGCACGGCGTGACCCGGATTTTTTATGCCATCTCGCGCCGCGAATCGAGGATCAAACCCCATAACTGCTACACCTCGCTGCTGGCCAGCTCTGCCACCATCGGTTTCGGCGGTTCGGTCGGAGCCGAAGCCCCGATCGTGCTGACCGGAGCCGCCATCGGCTCGACGGTCGGGCAACTCTTGAGGCTGAATTACAAATACATCACCCTTTTGCTGGGATGCGGCGCTGGAGCCGCCATCGCGGCCGTCTACAAAGCCCCGATCGCCGGCTTCGTCTTCGTGATCGAAGTCCTGATGCTCGAACTCACCTTCACCAGCGTCGTTCCGTTGATTCTGGCCTCGGTGACCGCAGCGACTACCACCTATCTGTTGGTCGATATGCAGCCGTTTTTCGCCGGCGTCGCCCCGACTTTTACGCTGAAAGAGATCCCGTTTTACGCCTTGTTGGGTATCGTCGGCGGTTGCGTCTCCTATTTCTTCGCCAGCGCCTCGATGCGGATCGAGGGCCGGATCAAAGCGATCGGGAAACAACGCTCCCGCGTACTGATCGGAGGACTGGTGCTGGGAGCCTTGATCTTCGTCTTTCCCCCGTTGTACGGCGAGGGGTATGAGACCATCACGCAGCTGATGACCGGTCAGCAGGCCTCGATTTTCGACCAATCGCTCTTTTACGAGTGGCGCGACGCGTTTTGGATGATCGTCTTGTACGTGGCCGGGATTCTGGTCTTCAAAGTGGCGGCGATGACCCTGACGAACGCTTCGGGAGGGGTAGGGGGAACGTTTGCTCCGTCGCTGTTCGTCGGGGCGATGCAGGGCTATCTTTTCGCCATCGTCTGCAACCGCCTCTTCGGCACGGAACTGCCTGTGGCGGGTTTTACGCTGGTGGGGATGGCGACGGTGATGGGAGGGGTAATGAAAGCGCCGATCACCTCGATGTTTCTCGTGGCGGAACTAACGGGCGGTTTCGTTCTCTTTTTGCCACTGATGCTGGCTTCGGCCGTGTCGTTCGCCGTGAGCTACTATTTCGAACCCTATTCGATCTATACGAAACGGCTGGCGGCGCGGGGCGAGTTGCTGACTCGCAACAAGGACGAGAATACGATGCAGTTTCTCCATACGCGGTCGTTGATCGAATACGATTTCGAGACGGTGCCTTTGAACGGCAAGTTGCGGCATGTGATCCGGGCGGTGGAACATACGCGTCGGAATATTTTTCCGGTGGTCAGCTTGCGGGGCGAGCTGATGGGGGTGATTACGATGGATGACATTCGGGCGGACATGTTCGATGCGGACAAGTATGCCGACCCGCTGACTCGTTACATGTCGCAGCCTCCGGAACGTATTCATCCGGACGAGCCGATTCGCAGCGTCATGGAGAAGTTCGAACAGACGCAGGTTTGGAATTTGCCTGTGGTGGATGAGACGGGGCACTATCTGGGTTTCCTGTCAAAGTCGAAGCTTCTGACGGCTTATCGCGAGCAGCTGGCACACATGAGTGACGAGTAGCCTTTGCCATTGCTTCAGCTGTTGGTATAACTTGGGGCTGAGGCTACCTTAGCGATACGTAGTATCGCTCCGTCCCGCCGGTGCGCCCATCGGGCGTTTTGTTAGGGTTGTCTTT
>NZ_CAQIVA010000083.1:0-3803 GCF_948810725.1 uncultured Rikenella sp. | reverse complement strand
TTTGCATTGCCCCGGCTGGTACTGTTCTTTCTGTGAACAGAAAGAACCAAAGAACCGACGCAGCAACCGAGAGCCATCAAACTTGTTTGAATGGCCGAGGTGCAAGGAGGAAGGTGTAGCCAAACTTTAGACGGATGCTTACGCATCCTCAAAATGCCGACGGCCTTAACCAATGCGGCAGCCTCCGCCCAAATTACCAAGCAACGACACGAACAAAAAAAAGCTCGACGGGCATCCGTCGAGCACGAACAAAAACTCACTCTCCCCCTACTCCCCTACCTGCACCAACGAATAGTTCAGTTTCGACATCGGCTTCGACAAATCCGTCCCCAACAACATCACACTGTCCCCCAGATAGAGAAAATTCAGCGTATCCGCCCAAGGACTCGACTCCACCAGCCGATAATAGACCGCTGCCGAATCTGCCGGAATCCCCTGCTCCACACTCCACGTACCCAACGACCGATAAGTCCGATCCTGACCGTCCACCGCCTCCAAATAGGTCATGGCCAGCGAATAATCGCCCCCCGTCGAATCCTCCGCCTGCTTCAACGTCAAATCCATCGTAATCCCCGGGCCGTCCGCCGCCGGAATCGTCCCCACATAATGCCGGAATACCGTATCCTCCACAGCAACCGCCGTGCGAGAACCCGAGCCGCCGCAACTCCACATACCGAGCGCCAACACTGAACATAACCCCCATAAAATCGTCCTTTTCATAAGCCAAACTTTTAATGTCGAACAGCCGAAACAGTGCAAAAATCGAGCCAAACGTCACCCCTCCGAAGAAAAATCGCAACCCCACAAGCAAATAAGCAAGACAAACCGAGGATTTCGTATCTTTGTATTTTAGCCTACACGGATAACCCTATGGAAATCACCATTCTCGGCATAGAATCCTCGTGCGACGACACCTCCGCCGCCGTGATCCGCGACGGCGTGCTGCTGTCGAACGTCATCGCCTCGCAGGCCGTCCACGCCCAATACGGCGGCGTGATTCCCGAACTGGCCTCGCGGGCGCACGGACAAAACATCGTTCCGGTGATCGATGCCGCACTGAAAGAGGCAAGCGTGACGCCGGCCGAGATCGACGGAATCGCCGTCACCCGCGGGCCGGGACTCCTCGGATCGCTGCTCGTGGGGGTCTCCTTCGCCAAGGGATTCTCGCTGGCGCAGGACACACCCCTGATGGAGGTCAATCACCTGCAGGGGCATGTGCTGGCCCACTTCGTCACGCGACCGGGAGAAGAGGAGGCGCCGAAACCGAAATTCCCGTTCCTCTGCCTGCTCGTGTCGGGCGGGAACTCGCAGATCGTTCTCGTGCGCGACTACCTCGACATGGAAATTATCGGCACGACTATTGATGATGCGGCGGGGGAGGCTTTCGACAAGTGTGCGAAAGTCATGGGGCTTCCCTATCCGGGAGGGCCGCTGATCGACCGGCTGGCGCGGAGCGAGGGGGCCGATCCGCACGCCTTCAAATTCGCCAAACCGTCGGTGCCGGGATTCGACTACAGCTTCAGCGGGCTGAAGACCTCGTTCCTCTACTTCCTGCGCGACCGCGTGGCGGACGATCCGGAGTTCATCGAACACCACAAGGCCGACCTCTGCGCCTCGTTGCAGGCGACGATCGTCGACATCCTGATGAACAAACTCGTCCGGGCGGCCAAGCAGTACGACATCACGGAGATCGCCGTGGCGGGAGGCGTATCGGCCAACTCGGGACTGCGCGAGGCGATCGAGGCGGCGGGGGAACGATACGGATGGACGACCTATATTCCGCCCATCTCGCTGACCACCGACAATGCGGCGATGATCGCCATCACGGGTTACTACAAATACCTCCGCGAAGAGTTTGCCGACCTGAGCATGGCGCCGGCGGCCCGGGCGGCTGAGATGTAACGTTTTTTTTCGAAACCGGGCGGATTTCCGCCCGATTCACTCTCTTCTTGAAATTTGCATGAAAGAACAACGAGGCGCATTCACCAGCAGTTTCGGTTCCATGATGGCCGTCGTCGGTTCGGCGGTCGGACTGGGCAATATCTGGCGTTTTCCCTATCTGGCGGGGGTGAACGGCGGGGCGGCTTTCCTGCTGCTCTACCTGTTTTTGATTCTGGCGGTCGGACTGCCGTTGATTCTGAGCGAGTTCATCCTCGGTCGGGCTTCGCGGCGGGGAGCGGTGGGGGCGTTCCGCTATCTGGCGCCGAAAACGAAGTGGTATCTGGTGGGATACATGGGGGTGACGGCCGGATTCTGTATCCTGGGGTTCTACAGCGTGATCGCGGGATGGAGCCTGCGTTTTCTGTTCGACGCGGTGCTCAACGCGCACGCGGGGCAGAGTTACGAGGAGATTGCGGCCGGGTTCCGGGCGTTCCGGAACAGCGGCTGGCAGCCGATTCTGCTTTCGGGAGTTTTTCTGGGGCTGACGGCGGTGGTCATCCTCAAGGGGGTGGAGAAGGGGGTCGAACGGTGGAACAAAATCCTGATGCCGCTTTTGTTGGGGATTCTGCTGGTGCTGTGCGTCAATTCGTTCACGCTGGACGGGTTTCGCGAGGGGATGGCGTTCCTGTTCCGGCCCGATTTCTCGAAAATCACGGCCAACACGGTGCTGGACGCGATGGGACAGGTCTTTTTTACGCTCAGTCTGGGGATGGGGGTGATGATTACTTACAGCTCTTACGTCACGAAGTCTGAAAACATGCTCCGGTCGAAGGGGATCGTCACGCTGATCGACACGTCGATCGCCATTATCTCGGGGATCGCGATCTTTCCGGCGGTCTTCACGTTCGGCATCAGTCCGACGCAGGGGCCGGATCTGATCTTCCTGACGCTGCCCAACGTGTTCGCCAAGATGACGGGGGGACAGTATGTGGGGATTCTGTTTTTCCTGTTGATCAGCATCGCGGCGCTGACGTCAATGGTCTCGATTTTCGAGATGATGACGAATTACCTGATGGAGGAGTTTCAGCTGAAGCGGCGGCGGGCGGTGGTGTGGCTGCTCTGTGCCTTGTTTTTCGTGTCGTCGCTCTGCGCGCTGTCACAGGTGGAGGGCTCGCGGCTGATGATCGGAAAATACAATGTGTTCGACTTTCTGGACATGCTTTCGTCGAACTATCTGATGACGATCGGCGGTCTGTTGATCGTGATCTTCGCGGGGTGGCGGCTCTCGCCGAAACGGTTCCGCAAGACGTTCACGTCGGACGGGCGGTACAACAACCGGATCTATCCGTTGTTCCGTTTCGTGATTCGGTTCATCGCGCCGATTGCGGTGGCGCTCATCTTTCTGAGCAAGCTGAATCTGATCGGGGGCTAACTGCTGCTCAGCGGCCCCGCCCCGGGCTACCGCTATTGTTCTACGGGTTTGGCATCATACATAGGAAACCACGGTTCCGGTTGGTCTTACACGCCAGCTGGGGGTAATCTATTCATGCGATGTTTGAACTTAAGTTTTCGAACCGAATACCTCACCCTCAGTAGTCCGGATTATCGTGGCTACGGTCTTCAGTTGCGTTGCCTCTCGGAATAAACGCCGCGGGCCCGCGGTGGGCAAAGGGCTGGAGTTACCCTAATTGCGTTTTCAGTGCATCCCTGCGGTTCGAAGAACCGCGCGGGCCGGACGCCTCCCCCTCGGGAGGCCCGCAACACGCCGCTCCGCGTCGAAAATTGCGATACCTCCCGGGCGGCCGACCCGTACTTACCAGCTACAAGCGCCGCCGATGCGTCCTCAGTTTAAGCGGTTCGCCGCCAGCGGGGAGTGCAACGAGCTCCGACGAGTTGCAGTCCGCCGCGTGGGGTGGCGGCGA
>NZ_CAQIVA010000082.1:0-4030 GCF_948810725.1 uncultured Rikenella sp. | reverse complement strand
CCAGCCTCTACCTCCGTTCTCTGTCCGCGCGCTGGCGGAAATCTTATTCAAACGCAAAACACGCGTTTGAATGATTTCCTACTTCAGCGATCGCGCGCGATTAGTTTGAGGGGACTGTTCTTTCTGTGAACAGAAAGAACCAAAGAAACTTTAGACGGATGCTGACGCATCCTCAAACTGCCGGCGACCCAAATCTTTGTCCACGCGGGCCCCACGTCCCGTGGACGGGCAAAATTACGTTTCGCTATGGCAGCCTCGGCCCCAAACTACACGCTACTACCGAGATCCCACAACTGCCCCGCCTCATCTTCCTGCCCCACAAAAAAGATCGGGGAGCAGACCGCTGTGTCCCGCAAATGCGGCCACAAAACGGTGCTCCCCGATCGGGTGACACACTATCGATAAAATAGACGACGGGCGTTTATTACTTAACCGTCTTGACGATTTCGGCGAATGCCGTCGGGTGGTTCATCGCCAGGTCGGCCAAAACCTTACGGTTCAAGGCGATCCCTTTGGCGTTCACTTTACCCATGAATTCGGAATAGGTCATCCCGTTAGCCCGCACGGCTGCGTTGATACGCTGAATCCAAAGGCCACGGAAATTCCGTTTTTTGTTTTTGCGGTCACGGTAGGCGTAGGTCAAACCTTTTTCTACCGTGTTTTTTGCGACGGTCCAGACATTCGAACGAGAACCGAAGTTCCCTTTGGCGAGCTTAAGAACCTTTTTGCGGCGAGCGCGACTGGCTACCGCGTTGACACTTCTTGGCATAATGATGCGATTTTCGATCGGCCGGCGGTCGACCCGTTCGGGCGACGCTTGGGGGAACCTGCGTGGGTTCCGCCGGACGCGATCTGGGTTAAAATAAAGTATCGCCCGGTTTTTATGGCCCCGGACGGAGGCCGTCGAACAGAATCTACTTCACGAGCATCAGCTTGACAGCCGGCGTGTCGGTAGCGCTCATCGTCCCGGTGTGGGTGAGGTTGCGTTTCTGTTTGGTCGTTTTTTTGGTGAGGATGTGGCTTTTGAAAGCGTGTTTCCTCTTCACTTTGCCGGTGCCGGTGAGCGTGAAGCGCTTCTTGGCGGCGGCAACGGTTTTCATTTTCGGCATGGTCGAAATTTATTTAGATGGTTAAAATAGTGTGTTTCCAACACAATGAATCCCCAGAAAACATCGGGATTACTTTTTCGCCTTCGGCGCGAGCATAATGCTCATCCGTTTCCCTTCGAGTTTGGGCATCTGTTCGACTTTGGCCCACTCTTCGAGGTCCTGGACAAACCGCAGCAGGAGAATTTCCCCCTGATCTTTGAAGACGATCTGGCGTCCGCGGAAGAAGACGTAGGCCTTGACTTTCGCCCCCTCTTTCAGGAAGTTTTCGGCGTGTTTGAGTTTGAAGTTATAGTCGTGGTCGTCGGTCTGAGGCCCGAACCGGATCTCTTTGACAACGACCTTAACGGCCTTGGCTTTAATCTCTTTGGCCTTTTTCTTCTGTTGGTACAGGAATTTCTGGTAGTCGATGATGCGACACACCGGCGGCTCGGCCTTCGGCGAGATTTCCACCAGGTCGAGTTCCTGTTCCTGTGCCATGCGCAACGCCTCCTGCAACGAGTAAACATCCTGCCGGGCGATATTTTCCCCGACTAACCGCACCTGCGGAGCGGTAATTTCCCGGTTGATCCGGTGGGGATTCTCTTTCTGTACGCGTCCGCGAAAGGGCGGGCGCGACGGTCTTGGGCGCGGTGGTAGTGCTATAGTTTTGTCCTCCTTAGTATATTTAGTCCAGGGTGTGGCGGTCGCAAAAAGCGTGCCGCACGTTACATGTTATCGGCAATAGGCCGAATCTCTTCGGCAACGAGGTCGGCCACCATCTTGGTGAAGGCGGCCAGAGTCATCGCTCCGCGATCCTTACCCTCGCCCTGCATCCGGACGGTGACGGTCTCGTCCCGCTGTTCGTTGTCGCCCACGATGAGCAGAATGGGTACTTTGGCCAACTCGTTATCCCGGATTTTGCGGCCGATTTTTTCGTCGCGGTCGTCGACGCGGGTGCGAATATCGCAATTATTCAGCAATTTAGCAACTTTTTTCGCGTAGTCGTTGTACTTTTCGCTGATGGGCAGTACGACGGCCTGCTCCGGGGTCAGCCACAGCGGGAATTTCCCGCCGGTATGTTCCAACAACACGGCGACGAACCGTTCCATCGATCCGAACGGGGCGCGGTGGATCATGATCGGCCGGTGTTCCTTGTCGTCCGATCCTTTGTAGGTCAGGTCGAAACGCTCCGGCAGGTTGTAGTCCACCTGGATCGTCCCGAGCTGCCACTTCCGCCCCAAGGCGTCTTTGACCATAAAGTCGAGCTTGGGCCCGTAGAAAGCCGCTTCGCCGGTCTCCACAATGGTCTCCAGCCCCTTTTCCGCCGCCGCTTCGATAATCGCGGTCTCGGCCTTGTGCCAGTTCTCGTCCGTCCCGATGTATTTCTCCTTGTTATCCGGATCGCGCAACGAAACCTGTGCCGTAAATTCCTTGAAGTCCAAGGTCTTGAAGATATACAGCACGATGTCGATCACCTTCTTGAACTCGTCTTTGAGCTGGTCGGGCCGACAGAAGAGGTGGGCGTCGTCCTGCGTAAACCCGCGCACACGGGTCAGCCCGTGTAGCTCCCCGCTCATCTCGTACCGGTACACTGTCCCGAACTCCGCCAGCCGAACGGGCAAGTCCTTATAAGAACGCGGTTTCGACCGATAAATTTCGCAGTGGTGCGGACAGTTCATCGGTTTGAGCAAAAATTCCTCGTTCTCGTCCGGCGTATGAATAGGCTGAAAAGAATCCTTCCCATACTTGGCATAGTGTCCCGAGGTGACATACAAGTCCTTCATCCCGATATGCGGGGTAATGACCTGTTCATACCCGTACTGTTTCTGCACCCCTTTGAGAAAATTCTCCAGCCGCTCTCTGAGCGCCGCCCCCTTGGGCAGCCACAGGGGCAAGCCCTGCCCCACCCGCGGACTGAAGGTGAAGAGTTCCAGCTCTTTCCCCAGCTTCCGGTGGTCGCGTTTCTTCGCCTCCTCGACCAGCGCCAGATATTCGTCGAGCATCGATTTCTTCGGGAAGGTAATGCCGTAAATCCGGGTGAGCATCTTCCGCTTTTCATCCCCGCGCCAGTAAGCCCCCGCCACGGCGGTCAATTTCACGGCCTTGATCGGAGCGGTATCCGCCAGGTGCGGCCCCCGACAAAGGTCGGTGTACGCGCCGTTGCTGTAGAAGGTAATCGTCCCGTCGGTCAAGTCGCCGATGAGCTCGCACTTGTACTCGTCGCCCTTCTTCGTATAGGTCTCCATCGCTTCCGCCTTGGAGACTTCGCGCCGCACGAACGGCTGTTTCTCTCTGGCGATTTCGAGCATCTTCTGTTCGATCTTCGCCAAGTCGCCTTCGGTAATCGGCGTCGGCGAGTCGACGTCGTAATAGAATCCGTTATCGATGGCCGGCCCGATCCCGAACTTGATGCCGGGATACAGCTGCTCGAGCGCCGCGGCCAACAGGTGCGACGAGGAGTGCCAGAAAGCATGCTTCGCCTCCGGTTCGTCCCATTTGTGGAACCGGACGGAGGCGCTGTTTTCGATCGGTTTCTGAATATCCCAGCTCTGTCCGTCCACGGTCGCGGCAAAGGTCTCCTGCGCCAGTCTCGGACTAATCGATTCGGCGATCTGAAGCGGCGTGACGCCTGCTGCGAACTGACGGCTGCTGCCGTCGGGGAATGTAATGTCGATCATACTTGCTCGGTGTGTAAAACGCCGTCCGCTCCGGCTCGGCGCGGACGGATTGACAAAGTTAGCCATTTTTCTCTGTTTCGGTACACGGAGGGGCGGAAAAGCGAACTTCCGAACGGTTTTTTCATCCGAGGGGTTGCACGAATCAAAAAAAGCGTTACCTTTGTCCCGCTTTCGTACTTCTCTGCGGTTTGCGGAGGGTGCGGCCTCTCGCCCAGGTGGTGAAATTGGTAGACACGCTACTTTGAGGGGGTAGTGCCGGTTGCG
>NZ_CAQIVA010000081.1:0-4155 GCF_948810725.1 uncultured Rikenella sp. | reverse complement strand
GTTTTTTCGGCTTCTTTTGTGAACAAAAGGAACAGTTCGAGGCGGGTCAAAGCTCGACCGCGCGCGACAGCTGGAGATAGGAAATCATTCAAACGCGTGTTTCGCGTTTGAATAAGATTTCCGCCAGTGCGCGGACAGAGAATGGGGGTAGAGGCTGCCAGTTGAAATGCGCCAGCATTTCCCGTCCACGGGACGTGGGGCCCGCGCGGCCCGAGCGCAGTCTTCTCAAACTAAAACGCGCGCCCCGCCTAAAGAAGCGATTCAGCTATTTCGGCGGCGAGTCGAAATAGAATGAATCGCGCAGGCGCGCGAAAAAGTTCGATTCCGCGCAAAGCTCTGTCGCCCGCCTGCCTAAAGAGGGGTTTCGCTCGTTTTGCGGTAAGCAAAATCGAGATGAAATCCCAGCGGGCGACGGTCAACGTGGCGGAGCCGTAGTGAGACGGACATCGGTCAGTGCTTTGGACAGTGCTTCAGCGACTCGCAGAGTCGCGCAGTTCGCCGCCACCCCACGCGGCGGGCTGCAACTCGACGGAGCTCGTTGCATTCACCGCTGGCGGCGACCCGCTTAAACTAAAAGCGACAAGGCCGAACTCAACAGAATGGGGCGTCGAACAAGGCACTGCTTCTACGGCTCGCAGAGCCGCGCGGGCCGGAGCCACCCCCGGCGGAGGCCCGCAACTCACGTTGCTGTAGGCCCCGCAGGCTTCGGCCCACCCAAGAGAGTAGGGTAGTCCCAGCCCCTTGCCCACCGCGTGCCTCTCGTCCTCGTTTATTCCGAGAGGCAACGCAACTGAAAACCGTGGGCGCGGCTGCTCGCGAAGCTGGGACTGAGGCTCGTCACGTTGAAATCCAAGTACACCCCATTGCTGCCGCTCACCGACGACGAATAGCTGAACCCGTGGTTGCCGACGCTCGCCAGAGCGCCCAATCGCCCGTTACTGCCTGCGTCGCGGTAGCCCGGGGCGGGGTACCAGGCCAGCGGGGTTCCCGCGGTGCCGTCGTCCGTTACCTTGTAGAGACGACCGTTGGTGGCTTTGTAGTTCCCGGCGCCGTATTTTTCACCGGGAGCCCCATCCGAGTAGTACGGGAAGGTACCGGTCAAAGGCTGATCGAGGTCGGTCGCCCGCGTAAAGTCAGACCAAAAGAGTAGAGGCTGCTCCTTGGGGTAGTTCCAGCCAGTATTCGAGTGCCGAGCGGCACCGTTTATTCCGAGAGGCAACGCAACTGAAGACCGTAGGCGCGGTAGTGCGCGAAGCTGGGAGGAAGCCACACCACGGAGAAACTCAAGTCCAGGCCGCTGATGCCGCTCGTGGCGGAAGACCAGCTGTACCCGTCGTTGCCGACGGCGAGCAGCGCGCCCGTATCCCGATCGCGGAAGCCCGGGGCGGCGCTCAGTGCCCCGAGCCAGATAAAACGAGCCAGATAAAACGAATCAGATAAACCGAGCCGGATAAAATGAAAAAGCCGGATAAAACGAAAAAACGGGCCGCCCGTTCCCGGCGCCCGTTTTGATTCTGTTTTCCGTCAACGTCTCTCTCCCGCTTTCGGTTTCCGTCCCTTCGGCCTGCGTATTACCTGAATCCCCTCCCGCTCCAAGTGCCGATAAAACGTCCGCTCGTTGAGCTCCACCGTTTTGCAAATCTCGCTCACCGACATCTGATTATTCGTGTTGTACATCCGGATCGCGAAATCCAGCTTGTGCATGATCTCCCGATGCGGCCCCTTCGGCCTCCCCGCCGCCCTGGCATCCTCCATCCCCTCCTCCGATCTTTTCGTCCCCCTCGTTCCCCCTGGTCTCGTTCCCAGCTCCATCCCCCTTTTCGAGCGCATCTCCCCCGCGACCCCTCTGTTGAAATCGAGCCACGGTTCGTCCAGCGCCCTGATCGCCGCCCCCTTCCGTTCCAGCCTTTCGATCAGTAGCGCCATCTCCTCCTTGCACCGACAGACATCCGCCGCCCTCGAGACCACCAGCGTATCCCCCCTTCTGAGCAGCCTGAGCAGCCGGTTCAGCTCCTCCGCCCCCGTCGTTTCGAAGAAAATATTTCCGCTCGTGACCCCCGCCTCGATCAGCGCCTCTATTTTCTCCTGTGCCTCCGCATCCCCCGGTTCGAATCTGAAATAACCCCGTATCATACGCTCGCCAAAATTAAACCCTAATCCGTGTTCCCCCGTGTGTTCGGAAAACCGTTCGGTTATTCGAACCCCTCGAATCGAACCGCCTTTCGCCCGGAAACGGTCGCAAGTTAAGCGACATATGTGTCAGTGTTATAATATTTTCTGTCGCAATTATACGTATATCCGCATTTATCGCTACATTTGTAACAATTGATTTCGAATAACCGAACGTTTTTTCGTATACCCCCCTCCCCGGTTAGCCGTTAGAATAGGCCCATCCGTTGCCTCGCCCACGGAATCACCAACGCCGCCGGCTCCCCCGCCTCCAGCAGCTCCCGCATTTTCAGCATGTACGGCTCCGAGTGCCGATAAAACGCCCTGAGCCCCCCGCACAGGGCATTGACCCTCTCCTCCGGATTTCGTTCCGACGGCACGAACCTGTGCTTCGGACACTCCCCCCGACACAAGTGCAGATACCCGCACCTCAGACACTCCGTCGGCAGCGCATTCCGTTTTTCCAGCCCGAACCGGAACTGCTCCCCCGATCCCGCCATCGTTCGTAGCTCCCCCGTCGCGATATTTCCTCGCCTGTACTCCGGATAGACAAAGTGGTCGCACGCATAGACATCCCCATTATGCTCCACCGCCAGCGCATCCCCGCACGTTTCGCAGAACGCGCACAGCCCCGGCCTGACCCCGCACCATCCCGCCAGCGTCGCGTCGAACATCTGGACGAAATAGCTTCCCACATCCCCCGTCACCCACTCGTCGAACACATCGTTCAGAAACCTCCCGTACGCATCCGCCCCCACCGACCACTCCGCCCTGTGCGCCTCCGGATCCCCCGGTTCCACAATCACCTCCCTCGGCCACCCCTCGATCCGTTTCACATGCTCCACCACCGGCAGGAACTGCATGAACCGGCTCCCGATCCCCTTCAGGAAGCGGTAAATCTCCCTCCCCCTTCCCTCGCTTGCCGCCCCCACCGCCGAGAGCGTATTGAACTCCGCCCCCTGCTCCTTCAGCCGCTCAATCCCCCCCATCACCCGGTCGAACGTCGATTCCCCCGCCCGATCCCTCCGGTTCGCATCATGCACCTCCCTCGGCCCGTCGATCGAGACCCCCACCAGAAACTCCTCCTCCGCAAAGAACCTCGCCCATTCGTCCGTGAGCAACGTCCCGTTCGTTTGTATCGAATTTTCGATCCGTTTCTCCCCCCTGTACATTTTTTGGAACTCCACCGCCTTTCGGTAGAACTCCCTTCCCGCCAGCAGCGGTTCCCCACCGTGCCAACAGAACGACACCACCGGCACCTGATTCGCCTCGATATACTGTTTGACGAACCTTTCGAGCAGCTCGTCGCTCATCACCTCCGCCGCATGTGCCTTCGGCGCCAGCCTCGCCTTGTCCAGGTAGTAACAGTACGTACAATCCAGGTTACACGTCGCCCCGACCGGTTTGACCATGGCCCCGACCGCCCTGGGTCCTTTTCGTTTGATCGCATCCGCGAAAGTGAGCGTAGCTTTTTTTCTCATATCTTTGCAAAGATAGGCGTTTCGTCCTTACCTCGAACAGCGTGTCCCTCGTCGCGTGAAGAGGGTTGGGCCGGCGCCTTGCGTATGCGGTTAGACCCGGCCAAAGCATCCCGTAGGGATGCGCTCTGAAGTTTTTTCGGTTCCTTTTGTTCACAACCGACGCTGCCAGCGAGTGCAATGCAAACGTAGTTTGCAAATTGCCGAGCGGCGAGGAGGAACCGAGTAGCGTACCGAGAGCAGAGACCGCTTGCGGGATTTGCCGAGGCAGCACGAGGAAGACGAAGGCAACGCGAAGCCAAAAGGAACAGTTCCCTCAAACCAATCGCGCGCCTCGCCTTAAGAGGGAAATCGTCAAAATGTGCTGGCACGTTTTGACAAGATTTCCCCAGGCGCGCGAACGAAGTTCGACCGCGCGCGATCGCTGAAGAAGGAAATCATTCAAACGCGTGATTCGCGTTTGAATAAGATTTCCGCCAGCGCGCGGACAGAGAATAGGGGTAGAGGC
>NZ_CAQIVA010000080.1:0-4215 GCF_948810725.1 uncultured Rikenella sp. | reverse complement strand
CGCCATGCCGATCGGGGCGAACCACCCTTCGCCGGCGGAGGTGGAGGGTTACCAGTTGGAGAGTTTCGCCCGGGTCGCGGCACTTCGGAAAGCGATGCTGACGGAGCAGCGCGAGACGCCGTGGCTGAAGTACCTCGACGACGACCACCAGATATTGCCGTTCATCGCCCCCGACCTCTGCCTGTCGGTGGGCAGCACGTTATCTTTCCGCCTCAAAGGATACGACCTGCTGGGGGTGAAAGGCTGATCAAAAAGAAAGCGGCGCGAATTATTTCGCGCCGCTTCTTTAGCAAACTCCTAAAATGATGTCGGAGTCGATATCCAGTAAATTGTGAATCTTCCGACCGAGTTGTAAAGTCGGTTCTCGTTTTCCCGTCAGCAACTCGCTGATCCGGGCTTGGCTGATTTTTAAAAGTTTCGCCAGCTCGGACTGTGTGAGCCCTTTTTCCTGCATTCGTTCTCGGAGCATCTCCTGCAGGGTCGGTGCTGCAATCGGGAAATGTTCTTCCTCATAATCGGCAATCAGATTGCCGAGCACCTCCAGTTCGGCCAAGTACACCGGTGCTTCTTCGTTGCTGTTGGCCTGCAAAAGCTCTTCCATCCGTACTTGCAGTGCCTTGTACTGTTCTTCAGAATTGATGCGTGCCATGATCTCAAATGTTTTTACAGTCAATATTGTCATATTCGGCATGAGTCCCGACAAAACGGATATAGAGTTGTTGGACTTCAAAGAATATCATTGCTACAATTCGATAATTATTCCCTTTGACATTGAATACATATCGTTTGTTGCCTACATAATCCGCAGAATTAAACGTCTTGCGAATGTCGGCCAAACTATTCCATGTAGCCCGGCTGGTTTTTTTGTACCAATCTCGCATCGGAATATCAGCATCGGCGTGCTGTTCAATGAAACTCCGTAATGAAGCGAATGATATAACCCTCATATCCGTATTGTTTGGTACTACAAAGATAATGCAAATTATTCATATTGCAAATAAAATATACATAAAACGAATAACTGTAGGTGGATTGCTTTTTGTCCCGCGGCGGAAAAATGCTACATTTGGACAATTCACCTAATACAATCAATATCATGGAAGCAGTAGGAGTCGTTTTCGTCTTGGTCGCTTTGGGATTGCTGGTCTTGCAGATTCTCATGATCGCCAAGTTTTTTCAGATCGCAGCCGATATCAGTGCGATTAAAAATTGGCTGATGGGGCAAGGATCGGCAAAAGAGATAATTGTAAACGTACCTCAGAACCCAGAACCTCATGAACAAACACTTCCTGAAACGACACCGAGCAATGAAACAGAACCGTGGTATAGACAAGAGGGTGAAACCATCATCTTCAATGACGGATTATCAGGAAAACTTCAGAAACGATTCGGAGAGTGGTGGATATATACCGATCGAGGGAATCAATCTTTCACTGACAAAGAGATGGCAATCCGTCGTTTGCATAAGGATTTGAGTGAACAGTAATTTACAGCCCCGAAAATTTTTCGGGGCTCTCTTTTTGCATATCTGAAAAATTTCTTATCTTTGTCTTGTCCTATTTCCTACAAGGCGAGCGATGCTCGCCGATTTTTCGTGCGGGCGTTTTTTATGCTTGCTAATTTAGGTTTCGTGCCCCCGTGCCGAGAGTTAATGCTCCGGCTGCCTTGTAGGTGTAGGACAACGGGTCAGTACGAAACCTTTTTGTTTAATTTTTAATGTCCAAACCTACATGAAAAACAAACTCATTCGACGGGAATCTTCCGTCATGCAGTTCGAGAGCCTGATCTTGCGCCTCGAACAAATCCGTAGGGAGTTCTATCGTCAGATTCCCGACTCCGAAGAAATCGACCAGAACACTTTCGAGAACGCCATCAACGAGGCGCAGACCGTCATCGGTGTGTGCATAGCACAGCAACTGGTAGACCGTTGCCGGCGCGAGAAAGGAGGGCGCGCGTTATGAGAATCGTTACTTATATTCCCTCTGCACGACCGCCGTTCCCGGCCGCTTACGTACACGTCACCGTCTCCTGCGACCGGACGCAGACATTGCCGGCGTTCAGTTGCCGGACATCCTACTACTTCTACGAAGAGTTGTTCGAGCGCATCTTTTTGATCCAGCGCGATCGGAACTTTGCCGACATGCGGATTCTCGTTACGTTGCACGATGGGCGTCGGTTCGAATGGGACAGGGAGCGGGCTTTGCAATGCTTTACCCGGCTCAAGCCCGACCCGCGCCGGTTACTGGATATGTTACCTCCGATCGTTTAATTTTCATACCTTTCAGACATGAACGATCAGGAACAAGAGAAGATCATCGAGGCGACGGTGGCCGTGCTTTCGGAGACGTTCGCTCCGGCCTCGTCGATCGACGAGAGCGCAAAGCGATACACGTCGGCGCAGCTGGTGCAGGCCATCTACGAACTGACCGGCGTTTCACCCAGTATTGAGATGTTGTATCAGATTATGACGGAGTGTGGTTACCGCTACGTCGTCGATGAGACCTCAGCCTCGCTGCGATACGTCTGGCTGTTGCAATATCGCGGATAATTTCGTAACTTTAAGAAAAGGAGGAATCGCTATGGGAACGTTTTTCTGGGGATTGATCGGCATTCTGATTCTCGTGGGAATCGGTCGGGCGATCTACGACTGGTTCCGGAAACAGCCGGAACCCGATTGGCACGATATTTATGGTCATCAGGATTGGGTACCTCATAAATCCGGCGATAGAAGCACCCCGGATAAGTCTGCAGCCTTAAGTCGTCATGAAAAACAACCGTACCGTTTGTATTTCGGACAATGGACAGAGGAGGTGGACGACGCTACTCGGATTATTCATTGCGTATGTCCCGATCCGGTGGAAGATGATTTTAACCAAGTTCGGGTGTTTTTGAATACAGAATACAGGGTGTCCGTCATCGAAAAATACCTGGAAGACGCAAAAAACATGCATGCGTCGGCCGAGGTGATCGACATGATCGAAAAGCACCTGCAGTATTTGAAACAGAAATAAGACCGATTCGGCAAACTCGAAGAGGCCGGTAGGAGATGATCCTGCCGGCCTTTTTTGTGTCCTTTCGCGAGGGGTCGCGGCGAAGCACCTTTGCGCTATGTTGACCGCACAATATAACCGAACGGTTCCGTTCAATGTTTCCGTCTCCGAAGCTGCGACGGACATCATGCGGCTGTTGGTGAAACGGCAGGTTGCTATTGCCCGAATCGATTATGAACCGCATCTGAAACCGTTGTCGAAACGGAATGCACAATCACATGCCGGCCCCCATCTGATGGATCGCTTGGCCTCCATGCAGCCGAAGATCGACCATACGGATAACGAATTACGCATCGAACTGAGCTATCCGGCCACCATCCGCTTTCTCGACCTGAAAAAGACCAAATCCGGCAACAAGAAACGCCGGTACACGGCAATCTATAACCGGCCTCTGTTCGGCCACCTGTACGGGCGCGGCTATTCACTGTCGAGCATGGTGAATCTGGCTCTTCAGCAGCAGTACCGGAACTATTTCTCCATTCTTCAGGACGTCATGAAAACCATCGATCTGTTATGAGTATCAAGGAAGAGATTATCAAAAGTGAAATCCGGACGACCGGATTCAAAAAGGTACAGGAGGGCATTGTCAATACCATCAAGACGCTCAATAAGTACCAAGATGAACTGAAAGAGCTGAAGCACCGGCGCGAGGAGTTGATCGCTTCCGAGAAGAAGGGGACACAAGCCTATCGGGACGTAACCAAACGGATCACGGAGGTAAAATCTCAGATCAAACTTCAGACGGCCGAATTGGATAAACAGGAGAAGCAGCTTTCCCTGACCCAGATGAGCTATAAACAGTTGTCCAAGCATGCGGCGGATTTAAGGAAAAAGCTGCAAGGGATTTCCGAGGCGGTCGATCCGGCCGGTTTTGCCAAGGCACGGGCCGAACTGAAACTCTACGAGTCTCAAATGGCCAAGATACGTCGGGGATTGAATGACATTGAGGGTAAATTCAGCGAAGAAAAGTCTCTTCTGAATAAGAAAATCAGTAATCTGATTCCTCTTAATAGTGCGCTGAATGTCTTCTCAAAACTGAAAGACTGGGGCGGGCAGGTTGTTCGGATTTTCTCCAGCTTTCAGTACCAGATGTCGAAAGTACAGGCCGTATCGAACGCCACCGGAGGGCAATTCAAGGAGCTAAAAGAGAACGCCAAGGAGCTCG
>NZ_CAQIVA010000079.1:0-4776 GCF_948810725.1 uncultured Rikenella sp. | reverse complement strand
CGGAGCGAAAGCGGAGCCGCAGTGAGGCGCACACGGGGCGGAGAATTGGGCTGTGCTTTGGGCTGTGACTGTTCTTTGGGCGGGAAAACCGGTTACGGTTTTCCCGCCGCGCCAGGCCGAGCATGGGGCTGTGGGGTGGGCTTTGCTTTGGGTTGAACTGTTGGCTGAGCTTCTGTGGCTCGTAGAGCCGCGCAGTTCGCCGCCACCCCACGCGGCGTACTGCAACTCTCGCAAGCTCGGTCGCGTCCTCGCTGGCGGCAAACTGTTGTCGCGCCCAGAGAATAGGCCGAGCTTTTGCGACTCGCAGAGTCGCGCAGTTCGCCGCCACTCCATGCGGCGGACTGCAACTCGACGGAGCTCATTGCACTCACCGCTGGCGGCGAACTTTCCGTGATGGGGCGTTGCTTTTGCGACCCAACGGGTCGCTCGGGCCGGACGCCTGCCCACGGGCGGGACGCACAGCGTCTTTTACTGGCCGCCTCTACCCCACGACAGCACCTCCCGGTCGCCCGACCCACTTTAGTCGAGAGTGAATATTAAGGGTCGGAGCCAGCGTGGCCGGAAACGAGCATCGCGACGTTGCAGGCCTACGCCTGGGGTGGCTCCGGCCCGGGCGGTTCTTCGAACCGCAGGATTCAACTCAAAAGTAGGGTAGAGGCTGGTAGTAAAACGCCCTGTGGGCGCGTTTATTCCGAGAGGCAACGCAACTGAAGACCGTGGCCACGATTACCCACACTGTTGGGACTGAGATGCTGTGCATAGAAGTCCAAAAACACCCCGTTCGTTCTACCGATAGCGGACGACCAGCTATACCCGCCGTTGCCGACCTTTACCGGCCCGCCCGAGTACGAGTCGCGGTAGCCCGGGGCGGGTCTGCCGAAGAAAAAACAAACCATTCTCGAACCATGAAAAAGACCATATTGATTACCCACCGCCTGCCGCGCGAACACTTTGCCGAGCTGGAGGCGCAGTTCGAAGTGCTCATCCCGTGCGAAGAACGATTTTCGAAAGAGGAGTTCCAGCGGCTCCTGCCCCGGATCGACGGCATGATCGCCTCCACCGCACTGCGAGTCACCGACGAGATGATGGCCCTTGCGCCCCGGTTGAAAATCATCGCCAGCTACGGCGTCGGGTACGACAATATCGACCTCGCCGCCGCCCAACGGCGCGGCATCGTCGTGACCAACAACCCCACGCCCGTGCTCGAACCCACCGCCGAACACGCCTATGCCCTGATGCTCGCCGTGGCCCACCGGATACCCGAATGCGACCGCGACCTGCGTCGCGGCGAGGCGAAATGGGGCATTATGGATAATCTCGGAATCTCGCTCTACGGCAAAACGCTCGGGATCGTGGGGATGGGACGGATCGGCAAAGCCTTGCGACGGTATGCCGCCGCTTCGCGCATGCGGGTGCTCTACTACAACCGTCGGCCGTTGCCCGCGGAGGAAGAGCGTGTGCTGGAGGTCGAATACGCCGACTTCGATACCCTGTTGCGTGAATCCGATATCGTGTCGGTGCACACCCCGCTGACCGACGAGTCGCGCCACCTGTTCGGCCCCGAGCAGTTTCGGAGGATGAAACCGACCGCCTTGCTGGTGAACACCGCTCGCGGCGCTGTGGTAGATAACGCGGCGCTGGCCGAAGCGCTTCGCAGCGGCGAGATCGCCGGAGCCGCGCTGGACGTCTTCGAAAACGAACCCCGCGTGTTGCCCGAGCTGCCGACGCTGGACAATATCGTACTCACGCCTCATACCGGCACCAATACGGTCGAGACCCGCGAGCAGATGAGCGCCCATGCCGCGCGGAACGTGATGCGTTTCTTCGCCGGCGATCCCGAGATCGACCGGGTCGTCTGACGTCGGCTGGGGAGGCGGAATAAAAAAAGGCAGGCCGTGAGGCCTGCCTAAACGTTTCGAACCGCCCGCCGAGGCGATTCGTCCCGTCTCAGACGTTGAACAGGAAGTGCATGATATCTCCGTCCTGCACCACATACTCCTTGCCCTCGATCCCGATCTTGCCCGCCTCGCGGCACGCCTTTTCGGAGCCTAACGCCACATAGTCCGCGAACTTGATCACCTCAGCCCGGATAAAACCCCGCTCGAAGTCGGTGTGGATAATCCCCGCTGCCTGCGGCGCCTTCGTGCCCTGGGCATACGTCCACGCCCGCGTCTCGTCCGGCCCCGTGGTGAAGTAGGTTTCGAGATTCAGCAACGCATACGCCGCCCGGATCAGGCGCGAAACCCCCGACTCTTCGAGCCCCAAGTCCGCGAGGAACATTTGTCGCTCCTCGTAGCTCTCTAATTCTGCGATGTCCGCCTCCGTCGCCGCCGCCACGATCAGCATCTGCGCCCCCTCCGCTTGAATGGCCTCCGCCACGGCGCGCGTATGGTTATTTCCGGTAGCTGCCGAAGCCTCGTCCACGTTGCAGAGGTAGAGTACCGGCTTGTTGGTCAGCAGGCATAAATCCGCCGCTAATTTTTCATCCTCTTTGTTATCCAACACCACCGTCCGTGCCGAAAGTCCCTGTTCCAGCGCCTCCTTGTAGCGTATCAGAATTTCGTAGAGCCGTTTGGCCGCCTTGTCGCCGCCGCTCTGCGCCTGTTTCTGCAC
This sequence comes from uncultured Rikenella sp., assembly GCF_948810725.1. Lineage (NCBI taxonomy): Bacteria > Pseudomonadati > Bacteroidota > Bacteroidia > Bacteroidales > Rikenellaceae > Rikenella > uncultured Rikenella sp. The sequence goes on along the minus strand of NZ_CAQIVA010000079.1, from coordinate 2,163 downwards.
CTTGCCGAGCCGGTTTTCGACCGTTTCGAGGTCTTTCAGTTGCAACTCGGTGTCGATAATCTCCTTGTCGCGCACCGGGTCGACCGAGCCGTCCACGTGTGTGATATTCCCGTTCTCGAAACACCGCAGGACGTGGATAATGGCATCCGTCTCGCGAATATTGGCGAGAAATTTATTCCCCAGCCCTTCGCCCTTCGAGGCCCCTTTGACCAGTCCGGCGATGTCTACGATCTCGATGGTGGTCGGCACGACGCGTTTCGGGTTGTCGATCTCCACCAGCTTCGTCAGCCGGTCGTCCGGTACGGTGATCACCCCGACGTTCGGTTCGATGGTGCAGAACGGAAAGTTGGCCGCCTGGGCCTTGGCGTTCGACAGACAGTTGAAAAGGGTCGATTTCCCGACGTTCGGCAAACCCACGATGCCGCATTGAAGAGCCATGTTATTCGCTGTTTTAGAGGCCCCAAAGATACTGAAAATTCCCTATCTTTGGGCCTCTTCGGATTCCAAAAACGGACTGACCTTTATGCACTACGCCGAATATGCCGGCCGCGCGCCGCAGTTTTTCACGATCGACCGTCCTTTCCCGCTCGAAGCGGGCGGCGAACTGCCCTCCGTGACGCTCGCTTATCATACCTATGGCACGCTGAACGTCGCGGGCGACAATGTGATCTGGGTGTGCCACGCGCTGACAGCCAACTCGGATGTGGCGGAGTGGTGGCCGGGGACGGTGGTCGAGGGGGGACTGCTCGATCCGACGCGTTATTTTATCGTCTGTGCCAATAAGTTGGGCTCTCCTTACGGTTCGACTTCGCCCATTTCGACGAATCCGGCGACGGGCGAGCCGTGGTACCTCGATTTTCCGCAGATCACGATGCGGGATATGGTGCGGGCTTACGGGGAGCTCCGCAGGGCGTTGGGAATCCGGCGTGTCAGGATGCTGATCGGGGGGTCGACGGGGGGATGTCAGGCGATGGAGTGGGCGATCGCCGAGCCTGAATTGTTCGACACGCTGGCGCTGACGGTGACGCTGCCGCGGACGACGCCGTGGATCGTGGCGGACAGCGAGGCGCAGCGGCTGGCGATCGAGGCCGATCCGACGTTTCTCGAACGGCGGATCGACGGTGGGGCGGCGGGGTTGGCAGCGGCTCGGGCGATGTCGATGCTGATCTATCGCAATTCGACGGCTTTCAATCGCACGCAGCACGATCCGGAGACGGACAAACTGGGGGATTTCCGGGCATCAAGCTACCAGCGTTATCAGGGCGAGAAGCTGCGCCGGCGGTTCAATGCGCACTGTTATTATCGGCTGTTGCAGGCGCTCGATTCGCACGACGTGGGGCGTGGCCGGGGCGGAGTGGAGGCGGCGTTGGGGGGGATTGCTGCAAAGACGGTCGTTTTGTCGGTCGATACGGATATGATGTTTACGGAGCCGGAGGTGCGGGAGATGGCGGGGTTGATCGGGGCGGATTACTATACGCTCCATTCGGATTTCGGCCACGACGGCTTCCTGATCGAGACGCCGCAGTTGACGCGTATCTTAAAGGAGTATCTGTGAGGCGGCGGCATTAGTTAGGGTCGTCGGCAGTTTGAGGATGCGTGAGCATCCTCAAAAGTTTTTTTTGTTCTTTTTGTTCACAAAAAGAACAGTCCCCTCAGGCTAAATTGCGCGTCCCTGCCTTAAGAGGGAAATCGTCAAAATGTGCTGGCACATTTTGGCAAGATTTCCCCAGGCGCGCGAACAAAGCTCTACCGCGCGCGACTGCTGGAAAAGGAAATCATTCAAACGCGTGTTTCGCGTTTGAATAAGATTTCCGCCAGCGCGCGGACAAAGAACGGGGTAGAGGCGGTCTTGGGGTAGAGGCTGCCAATAAAACACCCGAAGGGTGCGCCCGCCCGGCGTAAGGGCAGTACCCTCCTGTGACCAAAGACGCGCGCCGCCGCTTAAAGAAGCGATTCTACTATTTCGGCGGCGAGCCGAAATAGAATGAATCGCGTAAGGCGCGCGGACAACGAACTTCGCGCAAACATTCGTCGCCCGTCCGCGTAAAGAGGGATTTCACTCATTTTGCGGCAGCAAAATCGAGGTGAAATCCCAGCGGGCGACGGCAGCGGCGGAGCGACAGCGGAGCCGCAGTGAGGCGGACACGGGGCGGAGAACTGGGT
>NZ_CAQIVA010000078.1:0-4948 GCF_948810725.1 uncultured Rikenella sp. | reverse complement strand
TATTCTGCCGGTTGGCACTCGGCCAATCCGGCAAGAATTGCCGCGGGCGACGTTTGGGAGTAGATACGCTTATCTTTCGAGTGCCGAGCGGCACCGGCGGAGCGACAGCGGAGCCGCAGTGAGGTCGACACGGGGCGGTGCTTGGGGCCGAGCTTTTGCGGCTCTTTGAGCTGCGCGGGCCGCAGCCTTCCGCCGCAGAGACCCGCAACTAACGTTGCTGTGGGCCCCGCAGGCTTCGACCGCTTGAACTGAGAGCGAATAGCGCGGTTCGTAGAACCGCCGGGCTTGCGCGCTGGGCCTTCGGCCCATCCCCGGAGCGCACAGCCCGAACCCGAAAGACAGGACAGTAAGTTAGGCTGAATGCTTGCGATTCGTAAAACCGCAGGAGTCAAAGCACAAATAAGAAAAGAGTAGAGCGGCCTATCCTTTAGGTAGAGACGTCCCGGTTCGAATGCCGAGCCGCCCCGCCCCGGGCTGCCGCTATCATGATACGGGTGCACTGGATCAAGCCGGTTATGGAGGAATTCTCTGGGCAGCTTCGACTGTTAGCAACAGCACTTATGCCTGGCGTTTGTTGTTCGGTGCGACGGGCATGCATCCTTCGTATGCGAGCAATCGTGGTGACGGTTTTCAGTTGCGTTGCCTCTCGGAATAAACGGACTGCGAATGCTTGCGATTCAAAGAATCGCGCGGGCCGGACGCCTGCCCCCGGGCGGCCCGCAACACGCCGCTTGCGCGTCGAGAGTTGTCGTACCTCCCGGGCGTCCGACCCGCTTGTTCATATGAAAATGCCGCGGCCGCCTCTGCCCCGTTTATTCCGAGAGGCAACGCAACGGAATAGCCCCGGCACGGTAATTCAAGTGGCTGGGCTGAATCGCATTCATTACAAAACGTAAATAGACCCCATTCGTCCCGTTAGGCGAAGCCGACCAGACCGAACCCTCGTTACCCGTGCTCATTACTCCCCCTAATCGCCCATTGTTGCCCGCATCGCGAAAGCCCGGGGCGGGGCTGCTCATTCCTCAGTAGGATGGATGCTTTCGGAGACTTCGAGTTGCAGCACGGTGAATTCCTTGTCAGCCTGGACAATAGCCCCCCAAAAAGCGAGAAGGCGCCCGGTGGAATTTCCACAAGGCACCTTCTATAGAGCCACTTCCCCTCCCCTCCCTACTCCGTCATCGCCCTGTTGAGCAGATGAATCACCTTGCTGATCTCCATAAACGACGCCCCCTTCGCCGCCCCGAACGAGCCCCCGACCACCACCACCAAATCCTCATTCGCAATCTTCCCCGCCCGTTCCAGAATCAGGAGCATCTGATAACTGAACCGATCATGCGCAATCGCCGGCTCCGCATACGCCGCATGCACCCCGTACGAAAGCGCCAGCTCCCTCATCACATGCTTCCTGTAACAAAGCGCATAGACCGGTTTTTCGCCCCTGAACGCCGCCAGATAACGCCCCGTCCGCCCCGACAACGTATCGATCAGCACCGCCTTGACCGGCAGATTCGTACACGCCCTGACCGCCGACCTCGCCAACTGCGCCGTAATCTCGTTATTGATCCTCACCATATTGACATCGATAATCGGCTCCACCTCCTGCTCGATCGCCAGCGCGATTTTCGTCATCGCCTTGACCGCCTCCACCGGATACTTTCCGTTCGCCGTCTCACCGCTCAACATGATGGCATCCACCCGTTGGAAAATCGCATTCGCCACATCGCTCACCTCCGCCCTCGTCGGCCTCGGATTATTGATCATCGAATGCAGCATCTGCGTCGCGATAATGACCGGTTTTTTACTTTCGATACACTTTTGGACAAGATTTTTCTGAACGATCGGAATCTGTTCCGCATGCAATTCGACCCCCAAATCCCCCCGCGCCACCATCACCGCATACGTATGATCCAGAATTTCGTCGATATGATCCACCCCCTCCTGGTTTTCGATCTTCGATATGATCTTGATCGTACTGTGCTCCGCATCCAGAATGCGTTGAATTTCAATCAAATCCTCCTTATTTCGGACGAACGAATGAGCGATGAAATCGAGATTCATCCTCACCGCCCAGTGAATATACTCGACATCCCGTTCCGTCAGCGCCGGCAGATGGAGATGCACCGCCGGAATATTGACACTTTTCCGTCCCTTGATCACCCCGCTGTTCCTGACCCTCGCAATCAGCGCCCCGTCGATTTTGTCCGTCACCTCCAGCGCGATATCCCCGTCATCAATCAGGACATCCACCCCGACCGGCACCTCGTCGAATATATCCTTATCATTCAGAAAGATACAATCCCTCGACGAGAGCTGTTCGTTATCGTCCGTTCCGCGCAGCGCGATCTGTTCCCCCTCCTCCACCTCCACCCCCTCGTCCGCCATCCGGGTAGTCCGAATCTCCGGCCCTTTGGTATCGACCAGTATGGCGATTTTTTCCGAGACCGCCCTTACGTTATTGACAATTTCCGTCGCCCCATCGAACGACGTATGCGCCGAGTTTATCCGAACGACATTCATCCCTTCGGCATACAGAGCGCGTATAAACTCGACTTCGCAATGCCTGTCCGAAATCGTAGCTACTATCTTGGTTTTCTTTTCCATCTTCTTGTTGGTAGTGTATCGGTTCTATTCTTTTAGGCTCTATTGTCTTTAGCAAGAGGCATCACCTCAGTCCAGGGTCAGCCGCTTTTCGGGTGCCGCTCGTCCCCGTTTATTCCGAGAGGCAACGCAACTGGAAACCGTAGACCCGGATATGTTCGCAACTGGCTTGAACATCGTCAGTGACAGCACGTAATCCGTAACCGTTCGTATCGTAGTCCGAAGCAGACCACATAGATCCTTCCCGGCCGACAGCGCCCAGCGCGCCCGAATTATGACTGCGAACGCCCGGGGCGGGGCTTATGCAGTCCGCCGCCAGCAGTGAGCACAACGAGCCCCGTCGAGTTGCAGTCGCCGCAGGGGGTGGCGGCAAACTGCGCGCCCCTGCGGGTCGCAGAGTTTCGCCCCGTTTATTCCGAGAGGCAGCGCAACTGATACCCGTTGTCGCGACTGCCCGAGGTACTGGATGCGAGATATTGCGTGTCAAATCCCATGCACATGCTACCGATCTCACCATCTTCTGAGGTGGCCGACCTGCTGAATCCGCCGTTGCCGACGCCCATCAAAGCGCCATTGGATTTTTCGCGGAAGCCCGGGGCGGGCCCACCGGGCGTTTTACTGGCAGCCTCGCCCCCCGTTTATTCCGAGAGGCAACGCAACTGAAAACCGAAACCACGACCGTTCGCGGTGCCGGGGTTGAGCCATGTCATGCGGAAATCCAAGTGTATACCCAGATTGCCACTGACCCTGGAAGACCAGCTGTAACCATTGTTGCTAACCCCATACAGCGCACCCGTATCCCGCTTGCGATAGCCCGGGGCGGAGCCCGCAGGACGTTTTACTGGTAGCCTCGGCCCCGTTTATTCCGAGAGGCAACGCAACTGAAGACCGAAGGAGCGGTAGTACGCGCTGCTGGGATCGAGGTAGGTCACGTAGAAACTCAAGTGCATACCATCGGTACCGCAGGACGTGGACGACCAACTGCACCCGTTGTTGCCGACGCCCCACAACGCGCCCCCGCCGACGCCGCGGTGGCCCGGGGCATGCCCACAGGGCGTTTACTGGCAGCCTCGGTTCCTGTTTATTCCGAGAGGCAACGCAACGGAAACCCATAGGAACGGCGGTACGCATAGCTGGCTTGAACTGCATCCATCACGAAACGCAGCCATATGCTGTTCGTCTCATCGCTCGAAGCCGACCAGACGGAACCCTCGTCGCCGACGCTGTACAATACGCCTGTATGACGGTTGCGCAAGCCCGGGGCGGTGCCGCTCGGCACTCGAACCGGCTTTTCTCTGCCCCAATGGCCGCCTCTACCCCAAATTGAAGCCAAGACGGGTTATCTTTTGAGTACCGAACGGCCCGGGCTTCCGCAACGCCCACTCCGGCACGACCGGGCTTAATGGGAACCGGGGATACAGTTGGTCGTCTTCAGTGGACGATGCCAACGGTTTCCGTTTGTATTTCAGCGCGACGTGGACGACCAACGATGCAAACTATCGTTCCTACGGTTTTCAGTTGCGCTGCCTCTCGGAATAAACAGGCCGCGGGCCCGCGGTGGGCAATGGGCTGGAACTACCCTACTAACAACCGGCAGCCTCTACCCTATTTGTACGTTGCGGTTCGCAGAACCGCCCGGGCCGGAGCCACCCCCGGCGTAGGCCTGCAACTTCGCAAAGCTCGTTTCCGGCCACGCTGGCTCCGACCCTTAATATTCACTCTCGACTAAAGTGGGCCGGACGCCCGGGAGGAACAGCAACTCTCGACGCGTAAGCGGCGTGTTGCGGGCCTCCCGTGGGGAGGCGTCCGGCCCGAGCGACCCAAAGGGTCGCAAAAGCAACACCCCCATTCACCCCTTGACCAACAACAGCAGTCGCCGCCAGCGGAGAGCAGCAACGAGCCCCGACGAGTTGCAGCCCGCCGCGTGGGGTGGCGGCGAACTGCGCGGCTCAAAGAGCCGCAAAAGCTCGGCCCATTTCTGGGCACGACAACACCCCATTCACCGCCCCCGTTTTGCGAGGTTCGTCCTCGGGCCCGCCTACGGCGTTCGCTACGCTCCGAGGACGGCGACCTAAAGGTCGCACAAGCACCGCCCAAAGTCCCCCTCTCATTTTATTATCACATTCTGTCGAGTTCGGCCTGTCGCCCATCTCTCCGAGCAGCAAAGCCGGCGACCCCAAAGGGTCGCAAGAGCATAGCTCATTCATCCCTGGGCGCGCCCCCCGGCGCCCGCCTACGGCGTTCGCTATGCTCCGAGGACGGCGATTCCTCTCGGAATCGCGCTATTCACTCTCATCCGAGAGTAAAGCCCTAAGCCCGGCCACCAACCTCGCCCCAATTCTGTCGGGTT
>NZ_CAQIVA010000077.1:0-5031 GCF_948810725.1 uncultured Rikenella sp. | reverse complement strand
GAGCGGTACGAACCCGACGCCTCCGGTCGTGTCGTGATCCCCCTGCGGGCCTTCTTCGAGGCCCACCTGCACGCCCCCGGCCTCGACGAGATTCCCGCCGAGGGGCTTCCCCTGACCACCTACACCTATTCCATCGACGGCACGGAGGCCGGCACATTCTGCGTGCTGCCCGGCGGCGTGAACGCCGGGAGCCTCGATACTCCGCTTTTTCTCAAGAGCAACTTCCTGACCTGGCAGCCTCAGACCCGGTACGTCGGATATCACGAACCCCAGTGGCTGCGATACGTTGCTCTGAACGATTGCGCCGTAAAGGTGAAAGGCTACTTCGCCCCGACCGACGACGAGACCGGGGCGGAGCCGGAAACCGTCATCCTCCAAGAGCTGACCGCCGGGCGCGTCTACAGCCTTGACATGAACTACGGCCGGATCCGGGGGCTGTTCGACCGGCAGCCTGCGTATTTCGACGTGTGGGTGGAGGACGCCGAGGGCGATCGTCAGAGCTTCGTGCAGCGGTATGTGCTGCGGGAGGCAGGGGACGAGCAGACCGCCGACTGGTTCGTCTTCGAGAACTCGCTCGGCGGCTACGACACCATCCGCTTCACCGGCGATCGGAAAGAGGTGGGCGAGTCCGAGAGCCGGAACGCCGTCTTCGACGGGGACACCTTCGAGTTCGGCATCGACTACGGCAAGGCGTGGACAAAGTATACCGGTTATCTGCCCGACGAACGGACACGGCAGTGGGTGCTGGAGTTCTTCAGCAGCTGCCGCCGGTACCACCTCGCCGACTCCTCGCTGGAGCGCATCTACGTCTCCAAGCCCAAGCTGGAGGCGACCTCCGGCGAAGCCGCCGGGTACGAGTTCACCTTCGCCTATTCTCACCAATCCCGATACCTGAATATCGCCCGCGACGAGCTGCCCGAACAGCTGGAGATCGTCGGGCCGGGGTCGGAGCTTTTTTTTTTGACGCCCCGGCTCAATGAGTTTCCGCTGCTCGACCCGGAGGGCGATGTCCTGATCCCGGCCCAGTACGCCTACTCCGGCCGATGGGGAGTGATCCCCGCCTCGGCCCTCGGCGGCGGCACGGGCGGCGGGGGAGACGTCGTAACCGGAAAGGAGCCGATCCGCGTCGATCGTACCAACCGTATTGTCCGCATCTCGCACGAGCCTCCGACACTGTCCGCCCCCGAGCGGTTCAACCGCTACGGCAATGTCGACGAGTGGGGCCATATCGTCGAAGACTACCACCCGCACGGTGGCCGGACGGATCATGACTTCGCCGCGCAGGATATCACGGGGCGCGAGCTGTCGCTGACCGGCCCGATCGGGCATCCCGAGTACGTTCCCGGCGTCCTCGGCAGCGCATGGGGCGGCACCCCGGAGGGCGACTTCTGGTTCCGGACGATCGGCGCCCGGGACGGCATCACCACCACCGAGCTCATTTATAACCGGCAGTCGATCGAAGGGAATATCAAGTACTTCACCGACGGCATCAGCATCGACCGGGTGAGCGACACCGCCCGGCTCGTCGACAACCTCGGTCGGCCGCTGCGGACGCAGCACGACGTGCAGCTCGTCACCTCCATCGGCCCCGGCATGTACCATATCGTGCAGAAGAGCTATGACGGCGACGATCGCGTTCCCTTCCGAACGGACGACCTGTTGGTCGGCTACTTCCGCCACGACGGCGTGCTGCCCACCGCCACCTACCTGCGCGTGGTCTCTGTTTTCGGCCCCGGCGAGGGGTTCACCGCCCGCCTCGTGCAGGGCGCACCGCCCCGGCCCCACATGGTACTCGCCCGGCGAGGCAACTACAGCGACCCCGCCCGGCAGAATTCCGTCTACGTGGACGGGAAAACCGGCAAGATGGTCTTTCTGCGGGGCGTAAACGACACCGCCCTGCGTCCCTACAACACCGCTGCGCAGATCGGGTATATCGGCGACGTGGTCGATGGCGACTTCCCCGATATCGCGCCGGAAGAGGTCGGCCTCTACACGCAGAATATCCGCGCCAAGGGCGACTTCGTCCTGCGCAACGGCAAGGACGTCGCCACCGAGTTCTCGGTGACCGCCGGCCGGATCGAGTCGGCCGTGTCGAGCATCGAGACCCTCGACGGACGCGTTACGCAGGAGGTCTCGCAGCTGACGCAGACCGCCTCCGACATCTCGCTCTCCGTCGGCACCCTCTCCGAGAACCTGAATAACCGAATCGACATGGCCGAGTCGCGGATTACGGTCAATGCGCAGGGCATCGAGCAGAAGGTGGGGTTGAACGGTGTGATCTCGGCCATCAACCAGAGCGCCGAGGAGGTGAAGATCGAGGCGAACCGGATCCGGCTGATCGGCGAGACGACCTTGGACGGTATCGTGAACCTGAACGGCACCGTCAAGGCCGAGTACATCGACGTGGAGAACCTGACCGTTCGGAAGCTGCGGACGAAAGAGAGCGGTACCCGGATCGAGATCGACGATCAAACACAGCAGATACGTGCCGTGGATTACCGGGATCGTGAAGTCTTCGAACTGTCCGGGTTCAATTGGAACGAACTCCCGTCGATGGCGTTTTACGATGAATACGACGGTGATTATTCCCGAATGACTAAAAACGGATTCTATGTCTGCAAAGGTAGCGGGAATCCATATGTTTCCGCCACGGCGATCCTGACGGATCGTTTCGTCATTGTCAAATTGCCGGGAGGTGAGGATATGGGTAAAATGGGATGCGCGGACGGACTTGCTTTCCTTCAATTGAAAGCACCCAAAACGCTCGTCACTTTTTCCGGCCTCCAGTCGAAATCCGGCGTCGACGGGAACTGGAAACCGCTCTATATCGACATCGACACCGGAGACGTACGAACCGCCTGACGATGATTCACTAAACCAATCCATACCATGACACAACAGGAATTGCAAATCACCACCACCGCGACGGAGACCATCACCCACGCCAATGCCGAGCGGCACGGGCGGAAGTACATCTTTACCTACAAGCGGACGAACGGCAGATCTCCCTCCGGCATCGACCTCGCCGTTCACGCGCCGACTCCGGACGGTAACTTCGAGCAGCTCGGCGTCGGCCAGCTGGCCAACGGTCGCCTGCTTCTCAACCTGAAAGAAGATATCGGTGCCACTATTTATTGCGAGATCACCGCCGACATCCTCGCCATTATCGAACAAATCAAGCTGCAGGCATGAGTGCACAGGACTACACCAACGGCGCGAACCTCGCCGAAGGGGTTCGCGTCTTCGACGACTTGAACCGGTTCGAGAACTCCGGATTGGAGTGCCCGGTGCTCGTGGGCGATATGGGCGGCGGCATCGGTCAGGCCCGGCTGCGTGTCTTGCGCGACGTCTTCCGTGGGCTGATCGAGGCCGACAACGCCGGGTTCCCCACCGGCGGGGCGGTGTTCATCGCCCTCCAGCCGCTGCGGGAACACATCGATGAGACCGAGATCCACATCACCGAGGAGGAGCGGACGGCATGGAACGCGAAGGCCGACGCCAACGCCGTGAGCGAAGCCCTCGCCGATACGCTGAAAGCGGCGAAAGAGTATGCCGACGACTTGGCTCAGACCCTCTCCGACAGCTTCGCCGCCGCGCTGGAAACCGCCGTGTCGGAACTCAAGGAGGAGATTCGCAACACCGTCGCCACGCTCATCGACAACGCCCCCGAAGCCCTCGACACCTTGCAGGAGCTTTCGGCCGCCCTCGGTGACAATCCGAACTTCGCTACCGAAGTCGCTACAGAGCTGGGTAAGCGCGTAACGAAAGAGGCGCTGGCCGAAGAGCTCGCCAAGTATGTCCCGAAGAGCGGCGACACCACCATCGCCGGCACGCTCACCGCCACCGACTTCCGCATCCCTGAATCCGAATAACGACTATGGCCATCACCCTGCGACAGATCATCGCCCGCAACGGCGGTACCGCCGGCAGCTTTCGCGATCAGACCGAAAGCTGCCGGAACCTCGACTACTTCGCCGATCGCGACATCCGCTCGATGGCCGCGTGGGAGGGGTACCGCTACCTGCTGCGCACCGACAGCGAGAGCGAGACCCAAACTCACTATTCCGACTGGGCCTGCGACACCCCGGCTGTGAACGGCCGCAAGACTCGTGTCCGGTATACCGATTCCCGGAGCCGGACGCGGGCCGTCTGGTCGGACGGCACCACCGACGCGTGGGGCGAGTGGTCAGACTGGCAGCAGACCGTCGCCGAGACCGAAGAGGCCTTCGACGGTACGAGCTGCCCCTACCGCACCGATACCGAATCGCAGTCCGAGTCCAAGACCGAGTACAGCGGCTGGACGTGCGACGTCCCGGCGGTAAACGGTCGCATGACGCGACACCGCTACACCTACGTCCGATACCGCTATCGCGACATCTACAGCAACGGTACCACCGGCACGTGGAGCGAATGGGGCGGATGGACACAGACTGCCGACACCGTCGAGGAGTCGTACGATGGCACGAGCTGTCCCTACCAGACCGGCACCGGCTCGCGCCACGTTTACGGCACGTGGGCCTATACGCTCCCCACCGGCACCGGCGCACAGGGGAGCCGCACCCGATCGCACAACCTCGTCACGTGGCCGATCTACAGCAACGGCGCAACCGGAGCGGAAAGTTCCATCGCCCAGCCGAACGAGACCGAAACGGTTACCTCCACCCGCGAAAGCCGGGGGAGCGGTTATTCCTGTTCCGGCACCTACAAGCAGAACTACACGACCTATCGGAATGTCTTCAAGTTCAGCGACACGACACAATATTCCGCCAACTACAATGTGAGCAGCGGTTTGGCGGCGCAGGTAGACGGCTATTGCGGCTATACGGCTACGAAGTACTACATCTGCGGCGCGGGCGGAAATACCTTCGCCCAGTGTCCGGAGTACTACTACTTCGGGATCGGTCTTTCGGCCGATTGGCCCGGCATGAAATTCGACGTACCGAATAACGCTCAAGGCTGTCAGTGTCTCCAGTTTTATAAGACGACCGACACCTCGACGCGGGTCAAGATCCAGAGCGCGCGGCTGGTGAA
>NZ_CAQIVA010000076.1:0-5324 GCF_948810725.1 uncultured Rikenella sp. | reverse complement strand
GCGATTCATCTATATTCGGCTCACCGCCGAAATAGTTGAATCGCTTCTTAAGGCGGGGCGCGCGCGGCGGTGGGAGGGAACCGCGCTCAGGCCGCGCGGGCCGTTCTCTTTGTGAACAAAGAGAACCAGAAAAACTTTATGATAGCTACGCTATGCCTTAGGCTCCGCAGGACTCATTTTGCGTCTGTCGCTTATTTCTTGCTCCGGCCGGCGCGGCGGAAGGGGGGACGTTTGGCACCACTGCTACCGGCACCGGCGGCCTGCTGCTCGGAAATCAGGGCTTTCAATTCGTCCAAGGTCAAGTCGGAGGCTTCACGATTGCTCAGCAGGGGTTTCGGTATCTTGTAGTTGGCGCCGCCGTGGGCGATGTAAGGGCCCCAACGCCCGTTCAGCACCTGAATGTCGTCGGCTTCGTAAACCCGGATCACGCGGTTCCGTTCGGCTTCGCGCTTCTCTTCGATCAGGGCGATGGCGCGGGGCAGGTCGATGCTGTAGGGGTCGTCTCCTTCCCGAACTTTCAGGGAGGTGAATTTGCCGTCGTGACGCACGTAGGGCCCGAACCGGCCGACGGAGACGACGACGGTTTTCCCTTCGTATTCGCCTAAGGTGCGGGGCAGTTCGAACAGGGCGAGGGCCTCTTCCAGGGTGATGGTGGCGACCATCTGGCCTTTCTGTAAGGAGGCGTAACGGGGTTTCTCGTCGTCCGAGGGCTTGATGGCGGCGGCGAGGGTCCCTTTATGTGCCGCTACTGGGGTGTCGCCGAGCTGAACCATGGGGCCGAATTTGCCGACGCGGGCGTAGACGTTTTTCCCGCTCTTCGGGTCGATGCCTAACAGGCGCTCGCTGCGGACGTATTCGGTGTCGCCTTCGGCGTTGTCGACGCCTTCATGGAAGGGTTCGTAGAAGGCGGCGAGCATGCGGCGCCAGTCGAGGTCGCCGTCGGCGATCTCGTCGAACTCTTTCTCGACTTTGGCGGTGAAGTTGTAGTCGAGGATGGCGGAGAAGTGGTCGGAGAGGTAGTCGGTGACGAGCATCCCGATGTCGGTGGGGAAGAGTTTGTTCTTCTCGGCGCCGGTGGTCTCGCTCTTCTCGGTGCGTTTGAGGGTGCCGTTCGGGGCGAGGGTCAGGATGGTGTAGTCGCGTTTTGTGCCTTCGCGGTCTTCTTTGACGACGTAGCCGCGGTTGATGACGGTGGAGATGGTCGGGGCGTAGGTCGAGGGACGTCCGATCCCGAGCTCTTCGAGTTGTTTCACGAGGCTGGCTTCCGAGTATCTCGGGGGACGTTGGGCGAAGCGTTGGGTGGCGACGACCTGGCCGCGACGGAGGCTGGTGCCTTGGACCAGTGGCGGGAGCAGGGTCTCGGCGGAGGTGCCGTTGCTGCTGCTTTTCGGGGCGGGTTCGTCGTCGTGGGATTCCATGTAGAGCCGAAGGAAGCCGTCGAAGGTGATCACTTCGCCGGTGGCGGTGAAGTGTTCGGGGCGGCCGGAGATTTCGATCCGGGCGGTGGTCTTCTCTAATTCGGCGTCGGCCATCTGGGTGGCGACGGTGCGTTTCCAGATGAGGTCGTAGAGGCGGCGCTCCTGGGCGGTGGTGCCGGCTTCGCGACGGTCGATGTAGGTGGGCCGGATGGCTTCGTGAGCTTCCTGGGCGCCTTTGCTCTTGGTGGTGTATTGCCGGCTCTTGTGGTAGCGGGCGCCGAAGAGGTCGGTGACGGCGCTCTTGGCGGCGCCGAGGGCGAGGGTGGAGAGGTGAACGGAGTCGGTTCGCATGTAGGTGATCATCCCGGCTTCGTAGAGTCGCTGGGCGATGGTCATGGTCTGGCTGACGGAGAAGCCGAGTTTCCGGGCGGCTTCCTGCTGGAGGGTGGAGGTGGTGAACGGAGGTGCCGGTGTCCGTTTGGCGGGCCGGGTTTCGACGGCGCCGATGGTGAAGGCGATGTCGGACGAGGCGATGGCGCTCAGAAAGGCGTTGGCTTCGGTTTCGGTCTTGAAGCGGGTGTTGAGTTCGGCTTTGAAGCCGGTGCCGTCGGGGGTGATGAATTCGCCGATGACGCGGTAGTAGTCGGAGCTTTCGAAGCTCATGATTTCGCGTTCGCGTTCGACGATGAGTTTCACGGTGACGGATTGGACGCGGCCGGCGGAGAGGGAGGGCCGTACTTTCTTCCACAGCAGGGGCGACAGTTCGAAACCGACTAACCGGTCGAGCACGCGACGGGCTTGTTGGGCGTTGACGAGGTTGAGGTCGACTTGGCGGGGGTGTTCGACGGCGTGCAGGATGGCGTTTTTGGTGATTTCGTGGAAGACGATGCGGCGGGTCTTGTCGTCGGGCAGCTGGAGGGTTTCTTTCAGGTGCCAGGCGATGGCTTCTCCTTCGCGGTCTTCATCGGAGGCGAGCCAGACGGTGCGGGCTTCTTTGGAGAGGCGGCGCAGTTCGCTCACGACTTTCACTTTGTCGGGAGAGATTTCGTATTCGGGTTCGAAGCCGCGGGAGATGTCGATGCTGAGCCCTTTTTTCTTCAGGTCGCGGATGTGGCCGAAGCTGGATTTCACGGTATAGCGGTCGCCGAGGATCTTTTCGATGGTCTTGGCTTTGGCGGGGGATTCGACGATGACGAGGTTTTCGTGCATGGGGTTGGGTATCATGTAAAAACCTAAAGGGGTGGGCCTTTAGGTCTGAAAAACGGCGGTCGCCCGGCGGGTTACGGGGCGACCGGAAAATGGTTCGGATTATTTAATCAGGGTGTAGGTCAACACGAGCAACGGGGGGTACGGCGAATTCGAACCGTAAATCCAGCTGCGGCCGGTGTCGTTCCGTTGCAGGTAGGCGGGGAGCAGTTCGGTGGTGTAGCGTTCTTCTTTGCCGGTGAGGAGTTGCTGAACGTAGGAGGTGATGTCGAAGGTGTAGATGCCTAACGAGCGATTCAGGCTCCCGCCGAGGGTCTGGGTGTAGTTGTTGGTGGTGATGGCGTCGAGGATGGGGTTGTATTCGTCGAGGAATTCGTACCCGATCATGTTGTGGTAGAGGCCGAGGCCGGTGAAGGATTTGTTGTATTGTTCGTAGCCGGAGTCGACCATGCGCACTTTCAGTTCGGCGCGGTGGAGGGCGATGTGGCTGTATCCTTGTTCCACGGCTTGCTGTTGCAGGTGTTCGAGTTGGCTTTTTTCAATCCGGAGTTGTCCCATGAGGCCTGCGAGCCCTTGTACGTACATGTATTCGGAGGCGTGTGTGGTGTCGCCGATGGCGGTGGCTGGCACGCCGCCTTTGGATGGGTCGGAGAGGGTGTAGTCGTGCTGGATGGTGGTGAAGCAGATGTAGTCGTAGGTCCGGTCGCTGTAGAAGAGGATCTGCTGGTCTAAGGTGTCGAGTCCGTTGGGGCCGGTGTTGTGGTAGAAGAGGTACATGGTGCTTTGGGCCATGTCCATCTTCAGGAGGGTGCCTTCTTCGCCTGCGGTGGCTTGGTTGCGGAGTTTGAAGTAGAGGCCGGGGAATTTCTTGTGGAAGAGGGTGTCGTTGTAGTAGATGTTCTCTTTGCTTTGGGTGTTGTCGAGCAGGCGTTTGGCGAATTCGTCGGGCAGGCGGCCGTAGGCGGTGCCGGGGCCTTTCTGTTCGAAGGAGAACAGGGGGGTGGCGCCGATATAGGGGGACATGTCGAAGTTGCTGAAGTAGGCGCTGTCCTGGTGGAAGTGGTAGTCTTTGACTTCGTAGACGTCGACGGTGACGCTCTTGGTGGTGTCGCCGATGGCGCCGGTGAAGGTGATGGCGTAGCGCATGGAGTCGATCACGGGGTTCTCGCCGAAGTAGTGGCTGTGGCGGAAGCCGTAGGGGGAGTAGTTGACGAAGGCTTGGATGTCGATCCGTCCGGTGAGGGGGTCGATGTAGGAGCCGACGAGGGGTTCGTAGTAGCCGGATACGCTGGTCTCCAAGGAGTCGCAGGTGGAGATGTAGGTGTGCACGAGGACGGTGGAGTCGATGGTGCTGCGCATGTGTTGGCTCGGCGGCACGAGGTCGTTCCCGAAGGCGTCGTCGCGTTGGGTGCAGGAGGGGAGGCTGAGGAGGAGAAGGGTGCTCAGCAGAAGGGGGAGGAGGCTGAAGTGGTGGGTGTTATTTTTCGAGCAGTGTGTCATAAAATGCGGCGTATGCGTCTTCGTAGTTTTCGGTGCCGGGATAGGAGAGGGTGGGTATCCCGCGCTGGCGGATAAAGTCGGTGAGTTCGGGGGCGATCTCTTTGCTTCCGAGTACTGCGCCGTCGGCGCGTTCGAGGGCGAATTTCATGAGGCCGAGGTAGTCGGGGTGGTCGAGATGCTTGAGTTCGTCTTTCTTGATGCCTTCCTGGATGAGTTTGGAGCCGAGGGCGGGATCCAAGTTCCCGGGAAAAGGGTGGTCATAAACGGAGACGACGATCTTGAGTTCTCTGAAGATGGGGTCGTTGTGGAATATTTTCTTCAGGTAGATGGGGACGATGGCGGAGAACCAGTCGTGGCAGTGGACGATGTTCGGGGCCCAGCGCAGTTTCCGGACGGTCTCCAATACGCCGCGGGCGAAGAAGATGGCGCGCTCTTCGTTGTCGGCGAAGTGGTTGCCGTCGCTGTCGGCCCAGGTGGCTTTCCGTTTGAAGAAGTCGTCGTTGTCGATGAAGTAGACTTGGACGCGGGCTGTAGGGATGGAGGCGACTTTGATGATGAGTTGGTGGTCGGTGTCGTCGATGATGAGGTTCATCCCGGAGAGGCGGATCACTTCGTGGAGCTGGTTCCGACGCTCGTTGATGCAGCCCCAACGGGGCATGAAGATGCGGATCTCGGCTCCGCGCTCCTGCATGGCTTGGGGCAGGTAGCGGCAAAGGCTCGATATGTCGTTGTCGGGAAGGTAGGGTACTACTTCCTGGCAGACGTACAGAATCTTGGCGTTGTGGTTCATCGGCGGTCCTCCTTTGATGTGGTCGGTCGGGTCGAAACCCGATGGGACACTGCCACAAAGATAACGTTTTTTTCGGATAAGCGGGTGCGGGGGCGATGGGGGGCGGGGTGCTTTTTTCTGGGCGGAGGGCCGAAAGGGGCTGGTTGGCCGGAGGCGGGCGTTAGTTGTTGGGCTGAGGCGGCCCCTTGCCTGCCGCCCGCGCGCGGACAGAGAATTGGGGTAGAGGCTGGCAGTGGAAATGCGCGAGCATTTCCCGTCCACGGGACGTGGGGCCCGCGCGGCCTGAGCGCAGTACCCTCCTGTAGCCAAAGACGCGCGTCTTGCCAAAAGAAGCGATTCAACTATTTCGGCTCGCGCCGAAATAGAATGAATCGCGCAGGCGCGCGAAAAAAGAGTGGTGCGCAAAAAAT
>NZ_CAQIVA010000075.1:0-5725 GCF_948810725.1 uncultured Rikenella sp. | reverse complement strand
ATTCAATCATTTCGGCGGTGAGCCGAAATAGAATGAATCGCGCAAGGCGCGCGAAAACACGGCGGAGCGAAAGCGGAGCCGCAGTGGGGCTGACACGGGGCAGTGCTTGGGGCTATGCTCTTGCGGCTCTTTGAGCCGCGCAGTTCGCCGCCACCCCGAGTGGCGGACTGCAACTCGACAGGGCTCGTTGCATTCACCGCTGGCAGCGAACTGTTTTAACAAGGCGCGCCGAGGACGAATCTTACAAAAGGGTCGAGTTTTTGCGACCCGTAGGGTCGCCGGGCTTGCGCGCTGGGCCTTTGGCCCATCCCCGGAGCGCGCAGCCCGAAACCAATAGAATGGGGCAGAGAACTGGGCCGAGCTTCTGCGGCCCTTTGGGTCGCGCAGTTCGCCGCCACCCCACGCGGCGGGCTGCAACTCGACGGAGCTCGTTTCGCCTCCGCTGGCGGCGACCGCGCAAAGTCCGGCTACATTAGGATGGCGGCGGCCGGTTACTTGTTGGGGTAGTTCCCGCCAGCATTCGAATGCCGAGCGTCCCGTTTTCCGAGAGGCAACGCAACTGAAAACCGTAGCCGCGGTTGCTGGAGAAACTGGGATGGAAATACGTCGCATAGAAATGCAGATAGATCCCGCTGAAGACGACCGACGCCGCCGACCAACTGAACCCGCAATTGCCCGCACCCAATAGCGTACCCGCGTCCCACAGACGGTGCCCGGGGCGGGAAACAGAAATAAAAACACACTAACACCAATAAACTATGAAAAAGTTATTTTTATCATTGATGATGGTCGCGCTGGTAGCCGGCGCCACCGCTCAGGACTACAGCAAACAAGCCGTCCGCGACGCCAAGCGTACCGAACGGAAAGAGGCCATGGTCTCTCAAATGACCAACGCCCTCCAGAGCCACAACTTCACCTTCTCCGCCTCCTATCTGACCCCCGAATTCGCCGGGCCCCAGCAGGCGCTCAACCAGTGGAACAACTACGTCACCATCTATCCCGGCTATTTGGAAGTGAACCTGCCTTACGTGTCCGTGGCCGAGAACGTGACGATGATTCCGAAACGGATCAACTTCACGACCAACCGGTTCACCTTCTGGGAAGACATGAACAACGGCTCGCAGTGGACGCTCGTTTTCCAGACCGAGTGGGATAACGTGAAGTACGTTTTCCACCTGAACTATAATATCGACAACGGGCTGGCCACGCTGACCCTGGTTCCCAACATGGGGAACACCGCTTCCTACACCGGTACTATCCAGGCCAACTGATTCGACCGGGTTCGATAAAAACGAAAGGCGGTCTCCGTTACGGAGACCGCCTTTCCTATGTTACACAAGGAGTAAAAAACACGTTTAACCTAATCCGACAACACGAAGTTGATCGGCACATTGACATACACCCGCACCGGTTTCCCCCGGTTCGATCCCGGCGTCCACTTCGGCGCACTCTTGATCACCCGCACCGCCTCGTCGTTCAACAGCCGGTCGACCCCCCGCAACACCGTCACATGGCTGATCGAGCCGTCTCGTTCCACCACGAACTGCACCATGACCCGCCCCTGCGAGCCGTTGTCCTGTGCCGCCGGCGGATAGACGATATGTTTCCCGCACCATCTCGCGAAGTCGTCCACCGTCCCGCCCATAAAGGTCGGCATGGTTTCCGCCACCACCACCGGCGTATCGTCCTCCGCTTCCTCCTCGCCCGTATACGTCCCCCCGAACTTCGTCACGTCCACCGCCAGATCCTGCGTCACGTCCAGGTCGAGAATATTGACCGTCGGTTCGATTTTGGCGTCGTTTTTCACCACGTTCAGGATTTCCGAGATCGCCACCGCCTGAGTTTTCATCGGTGCCGGCGGCCGCTTGTCTTCCTGAATGGTCACCTCCATCATTTCCGTTTCGACCACGACCGGAGCCTGTTCGACGACCTCGATGACACGCTCCTTCTGGCTCCAGCTGAACATGGCGATACATGCCGCCAGCGCCACGATGATACCGATCTCCAGAAAATAGCTCCGCTTATTTTCCAGGTCGGCCTTGGGTGATTTTTTGAGTTCCATATTGGGTAGTGAATTTTGTATGCGTCGGTGCGCATAACCGGTAAATCGCGCTTACAAATCTATGCCATTTATTCGAAAAAACCAATACTTCGTTCGGATAATATTTGTGGCTGTCGAAAAAAGGGCTATATTTGTGGAGTCTGAACGGGGAATTAGCTCAGTTGGTAGAGCGCTTGCATGGCATGCAAGAGGTCACCGGTTCGAACCCGGTATTCTCCACACTTGTCTTTTCGGTTTCCGCCATCGTTTTCTCTCATGAAACGCTACTGTCCTCATCTGTTCAGCTATTCCCGTCGGCGGACCCACCCCATTCGGATCGGCAGCCGTTTAGTGCTGGGCGGCGATGCGCCGGTCGTCGTGCAGTCGATGACCACCGCCAATACGGCCGACGTCGAGGCTTCGGCCGCCCAGGTGCTGCGGATCGCGGAGGCGGGGGCCGAGCTCGTGCGGCTCACCGCGCCGGGGCGCACCGAGGCGGAGCGGCTGCTGACCATCCGTCGGCGGATCGAGGAGCGGGAGTGCTACGTGCCGCTGGTGGCCGACGTCCATTTCAATCCGCAGGTGGCCTTGATTGCGGCGCAGTATGTGAGCAAAGTGCGGATCAATCCCGGTAATTTTATCGATAAGCGGGCCACGTTCCGGCAGCTGGACTATACCGACGCCGAGTACGCGGCGGAGTTGGAGCGGCTGCGGGTGCAATTGACGGCGCTGATCGAGGTTTGTAAGTATTATAATACGGTCATTCGGATCGGCGTGAACCACGGGTCGCTCTCCGACCGGATCATGTCGCGATACGGGGATACGACCGACGGGATGGTCGAGTCGGCGATGGAGTTCCTGTACGTTTGCCGGGCCGAGGGGTATGACCGGGTGGTCATCTCGATGAAGTCGAGCAATACCAGAGTGATGGTCGAGGCCTATCGGAAGCTCGCCGCGCGGATGGACGAAGAGGGGATGACCTACCCCCTGCACCTCGGCGTGACCGAAGCGGGCGAGGGGGAGGACGGCAGGGTGAGGTCTGCGGTGGGGATCGGCGCCTTGCTGGCCGATGGGATCGGGGACACCATTCGCGTCTCGCTGACCGAAGCGCCGGAGAATGAAATGGCGCCGGCACGGATCTTGGCCGACTATTTCGTGGGCCGCGAGATGCACAACTACATTCCGGTGGACGACGAGCCGGTGCCGTACGATCCTTATACATATGTGCGGCGGGCGACCACTCCGGTTCGATATCGCGGGGTGACGATCGGCGGCGGGGCACCGCCTATTGTGGTGGGAGATCGTGTCGGGGAGGGCTGTGCGGACTTGTCGCCGGAAGATTTTACGCTCGTCACGCCGCGGCAGGCGATGCAGGGCTTGGATCATGGACAGGGCTGGATCGCCTGCACGCTGGAACACCTCTCGTATGAGTTTTTGGAGTGGCTGGAGAGCCATCCGGAAAGGATACTCGTATTGGTGTCCGAGAACAGCCATTGGGTGGGCGAGATTCGGGCCTGCTTCGTGCAGCTGATGCGGCACGGGTTGCAGAACCCGGTGATTATGAGCCGCTGTTATGGCCAGCGGGATTTGGAGCGGTTGCAGCTCTATGCGGCGGCGGACTTCGGCGCGCTGCTGATCGACGGCTTCGGAGACGGGATATGGATCGTGAACGAAGTTTTTGCCACTGAATACGATGAAGACTCGGCCGGGAATTTAGTCGAGACCGAGCGGGATGTGACGCCGGATTTCGATCTGACCTCGCTTTCGTTTTCGATTTTGCAGGCCGCGCGGGCCCGGATCTCGAAGACCGAGATTATCTCGTGTCCGGGCTGCGGTCGGACGCTGTTCGAGCTCCAGGAGGTTGCCCGGGCTGTCAAGGCCAGGTTCGGACACTATCCGGGGCTGAAGATCGCCGTGATGGGCTGCATCGTGAATGGGCCGGGCGAGATGGCCGACGCCGATTTCGGTTATGTCGGAGCGGGGAACGGCGTGGTGACCTTGTACCGGGGGAAAGAGGTCGTCGAGCGCAACATTCCGCAGGAGGTGGCGTTGGAACGGCTCGAAGCATTGATTAACCAGAGTTTACGGAACCAATCATGACGATATTGACCAACGAAGAGGTGCTGGAGCTGCTCAAGGGGGTGACCCATCCGGAGCAGGACAAGGACATCGTGTCGCTGGGGATGGTGGAGCATCTTCAGGTCGATCCGGCGACCGGAGCGGTGCGTTTTACGCTGAAACTGACCAAACCGCGGGATCCGATGGCCGCTTCCGTGCGGCGGGCGGCGGAGGCGATCCTGACCGAAGCGACCGGTGTTTCGCCGGTGATCGTGGTGTCCGAGCCGCTGCCGCCGGACTCGAAGGCGGCGAAGCAGCAGGCGATGCGAGAGAAGAGCTCGATGAGCGGAGTAGGGCAGGTGATTGCGGTGGCGTCGGGCAAGGGCGGGGTGGGGAAGAGCACCGTGACGGCCAATCTGGCGGTGGCCCTGGCGGCCGAGGGTTTTCGGGTGGGGGTCTTGGATGCGGACATCTACGGGCCTTCGATGCCGAAGATGTTCGGCGTGGAGGAGTATAAACCGGTGGCAGAGGTGGCCGAAGACGGTTCCGATCTGGAATACATCGTTCCTGCGGAGGCGTATGGAGTGAAGGTGATGTCCATCGGGTTTTTCATCTCGGGTTCGGATGCCTTGGTGTGGCGCGGGCCGATGGCGACCAACGCGTTGAGGCAGCTGTTGCACCAGACGGCGTGGGGTGAGCTGGACTATCTGTTGATCGACCTGCCGCCGGGAACGGGGGATTTGCACCTGACGATCGTCAGCGAGTTGAAGCTTTCGGGAGCGGTGATCGTCAGCACGCCTCAGGAGGTGGCTCTGGCCGATGTGGTGCGTGGGATCGCGATGTTCCGGAACGAGAACGTCGGGGTTCCGATTCGTGGGATTGTCGAGAACATGGCGTGGTTTACGCCGGCGGAGCTGCCGGAGAATAAGTACTATATTTTCGGGCCGGCGGGAGCGGACGGTCGGGTGGCCGCTTTAGCGAAAGAGCAGAGGGTTCCGTTTTTGGGTTCGATCCCGTTGGTGCAGGCGATTGCGGAGGGGGGAGATGCCGGGGAGCCGATTGCCTCTCGTGATTCGGTGACGGGTGAGGCATTTCGTGTCGTGGCTCGGACATTGGCGTGAGTTTCGGTAAGCGTTTGGGGCGAGGCTGCCGCCGTTTGGGGTAGAGGCTACCATTAAACCACCCGAAGGGTGCGCCCGCCTGGCGTAAGGATAGTCCCCCAGTAGGACAAACGCGCGCCCTGCCTTAGGAGGGAAATTGTCAAAATGCGCTTGCGCGTTTTGGCAAGATTTTCAAAGTGCGCGAAGAGAGAACGGAACAAAGAGTTGGTCTGAGACTGCCGCAGCAAAACGAAGTTTTGCCCGTCCACGGGACGTGGGGCCCGCGCGGCCCGAGCGCAGTACCCTCAAACTAAAACGCGCGCCACTCTTAAAGAAGCGATACGCAGTATCGCTCCGTCCCGCCGGGGTCACCCGGACGCCGCCCGCGCAGGGCAGTTTTAGACGGGACAAAGCTCAACCGCGCGCCCCGCCTTAAGAAGCGATTCAACTGTTTCGTTGGTGAGCCGAAACAGAATGAATCGCGCAAGGCGCGCGAAAACGCGGCGGAGCGACAGCGGAGCCGCAG
>NZ_CAQIVA010000074.1:0-5822 GCF_948810725.1 uncultured Rikenella sp. | reverse complement strand
AATTAAATTTGAGTGCGAGGATCCCAATAGTGGCGAACTCACGATTAATGGAATAGTGCCGATTCATGGCGAAAAAACCGATTTAAGATCGGGAAAGAACATTTTCAAGTACGTTCCGAAAGAAACAGGCAGCCATAAGCTTCTTTTCACGATCTATGACAAATTCGGAAACGAAAAGACCTACCCAGTCACATTCACCGTCGGGGCCAACAAACTCGGCATAACCGTAGCCAATGTTCCGCAGGTGAACTACGGACAAAGCGTCAATGTAAACGTGAATGTTCCTGCCCAAGACCACATCAAGGCCTTCAAAGGTATCGTTTCATCCTTGGATGGCGGTGCTGCCACAATCGAGGTGAACGGGACAAAGGTAACCGAGAACAAAGAATTCGACCTGAAAAGCGGAACAAACGTATTCAAGGTACAGCCGACCAAGATCGCAGAAGAGTATAAGTTCAAGCTCCTGGTCAAGAGCGACATCGGCCAAGAAGAGGAGCATGAAGTTGCCATCCCGATCACCCTGCCGGCATTGAACGCAGAGGTAAAAACGATAGTAGGGAAGTGCGACTTGACTGAAACCTTGATCTACGAATTGACCGTCAACGAGGCACACTATACGGGACAATTCACCCTCAGTCCTTCCATTATTCAAGGCAAGGACGGGACGATCTCGATTGCCGGAAAAACCATAGCCAACAACCAGACTACGACGATCGATAGATCGGGGACCATCCCAGTCGTGTACACACCGAAAGAAAGTGGAAAAGGTACTGTAGAATTTACAATTCGTATCACCGACGAAAACGGCCAGGAAAAAACCGTAACCTTGTCCGGTGAAGTTTCTACCCCTGCATTGACATGCAGCACGTCGGCTACCGGACAAACGATCAAATACAAGACCTCGACACCGTTTACCCTGACAATCAGAGAGGCGCTGCATCCTGAAAATTTCTCTATTATTCCGAGCTTCAGTGAAGGATCCGGAGTGCTGAAATTGCAGACCGCCAAAGAAGAAAAAGTATTGTCGCCCGGAGTCAAATTCGACCTTGCAGCCGGAACCCATAATTTGACTTATACTCCGAATGATTGCGGAACAACCGACATTCAATTCAGAATTACAGATAAACATGGAAAACCAGCAGAGGCTCACGCTCTGTTTACGGTCGAACCGTATCCGTTGTCGTTCTCGATGGATAACGTATCTGCCTCAGAAGTGAATGTATCGGTTCCCGTAACCGGCACGCTGCATATCGATGAGCAGGAAGCACCCGAGAATCCGTATAACCTGACGTTTACCGCAACCAACAAAGGGACACTCAAGATCAACAACGCCGTTTTCGGTGCCGGGACGTCAAAATCACTTTCCAAAGGCGTTCACCAACTGTCGTACACGCCGACCGCAACCGGATCGCACCGGGTTGTGCTCACGCTGCGCGATATGTTCGGCCAAGAGAAAACGGTCACCCTGAATGTCGAAGCCCAAAATGCACCTCTGGAGGCTTCAGCTTCCGTCGGCAGCCTTTCGACTCAGATCAAGAAAGCGGCCAGCTTTACAATTTCGGCGAATGAAGCCAACTATTCGGATGTATTCAAAGTGACAGCGACCCGTACCGGCGAAGGCACACTAACGGCCAACGGTACTACCGTAGCATTCGGGCAGGAATTCAATCTTGCCGGAGGCAATACTACGATGGCGTATACGCCGAATACATTGGGCGACCATACGTTGTCTTTCACGGTGAAAGATATATATGGCCAGTCGAAAGAGTTTGCTGTGAAGATCAAAGCCGATTATGCGACTATGACGGCTACGGCCACCGGCCCGGCCTCTATGTACGTGGGACGGGGAGCGACCATCGCGCTGTCGCTGGCCGAGGACAACTACACCAGCAACTTTACAACCGTATTTAGTGGCGGTACCGGCGTTCTGAAGAACGGGACTACAATCTGGAATTCCGGCACCGGGTATTCGATTGCCGGCGGTTCGACAAACTTGACCTATACTCCGACCAGCACCGGGGCGCATACGCTAAACTTTACGTTTACCGATTCTTACGGTCAGTCGAAACAAAGCAGCGTAACGATCAATGTAACGCAAGCACCGCTGACAGTTTCTGCGACTCCAGCCTCGGCCACAATATATACTAATACTACAGCTACCTCGACATTAGCAATTAGCGAAGCCGAACATCCCGGACAATTCGCCGTGCGTGCAACGACCTCCGGCAGCGGCACGATGACAATCAATGGATCTACTGTCGGCAACGGCAGTTCCATCAATGTGAACGGTGGAAATTCCAGTATCGGTTACACGCCGACTTCCAGCGGCACACATACTGTTACGTTCAATGTCAGCGACACTCATGGGCAGTCAAAAACAACGACATTCACAGTCAATGCCAGTGAACCGGAAATTGAAGCCAGCGTAACATCTCCTTGGACATATAAGGCTAAGCCTGTAGAGATCGTATTGAATTTGGATAAACCGAACTACACCAGCACATTCACCACCTCCATCCAAAAATCCGGCAGTGGAACACTTACATTGTCCGGCGGTGGAAATGCCAGTACTTTAACATTGGGTAAAGGTGCAACACGCTTTACTTATACACCGAATTCTACTGGTACTCACACGCTCACATTCAAAATCCAGGCAAACGATGGGAAAACAAAGACTCTTGTTTCGACAATCGATGTTACAGAATCACCTATTACCCTCAATGCCACACCGGAATATGCTTATGTACAAGCTTCAGAATCTGAGGGGGGGAAATACACAGACATCCAGTTATATGCTGGCCGCCCTTATTATTCAGGAAATCTGAAACTTTCGCTGGAAAAGATTACCAGTGATCAATCTTACGAGCTGAACAACTCGGTTACTCTACGATTGAGAGAAGTTATGGTAAACAATGATCTGAGGAACAATTATATCGGTGAGTTCTCTGGAATAAATGTGGGAGGTGGTGATCTTGGTGGCAATCATTCTCCTCAGTATAACTGGACAACAACTGTTACCAATGGAGGTAATAACGGGAAAACTATGTCTATTACAGTTCGTTGTTATGGCATTTACCATCCCTCTGCCCCAGGAAATACGAACAAAAGGTTCACATTGCATTTCAAAGCAACAGATGACAATGGACAAAGCAAAACAATTACAACCGTTGTCTCTATCGACCTGTAAACCACAATTTGACAGAGAGGTATAAAACCTCTCTGTCTTTAAAAGACAATACACATGAATATGCGCAAAATTTTCTTTCTTCTACCTATTGCAACGATTCTCATTAGTTTCAGTTGCAAAAAAGAATCCCTGCCTGTCGAGCCGGATAATTCGTTACAAAAAGAATTTGGAGATACGACCTCTCTTCCCGGTTCCGGAGGATCTGGACTTACCATCGAAGTTGAAGGATTTACAGTTACCGATTCAGATTCGGTTAAAATCCAAAATGTCGGTATCGGACAATGAACAAAACGGCGTTCATAATTGAACGCCGTTTTTATTTATTCTTTTCCCCGTCCGAAATCTTCAATTTCTTGGATCACCGACTCGCATCGGTCGTTACAATCATTAAAAATGATACCCTGATCTATATCTAACCATTCCATCAATTCATCGATTATTGCGATACACTGTTTCACTGAGCTAAGATCAATCGTAGCTGTTCCTTGTGCAAAACAGAGCGGTTCATGATGAGCAATCCGATTCCGCATATCGTTTACAATTCCCAATTGCCGGAATACATAGGTATGGTTATATTGCTGAGTCTTGCCACTTTTCGGTTTATTGGGGAATATCTGTAATAGTTTTTGTCCGGCTGCCTGAAACTGAGTCCCGGCAAATTGATACCGCCAAAATCCCAAGTCCAATGCTGCAACCACATCCGCATGAGAAGGATCTTCCAATTTTCCCAAAACCGTTTGAATGATTTGCCGAGTCTGTTTGCAGGAAACATCGCTGTAGATTCCGTTTTCTACAGTTGCATTTTTCAACCAATTAGGACCATGCTCCTGTACATACAATCTGTTGATAGCATTACGCAATACAATCTCAAAATAACTGATCAGGCAGAAACATTCGACACCCAAACGCAAGTTCATGCGATACAATGCAATAGCCTGCGCTTTGTTGCCCCTACAGGCCCTCAAATAACGATTCATGCGCTGTCCGGATAGGCAAGCGATAAAATAACGCTGTTGCTCTTCTTCAGTCATATTTTCAACGCAATATTTTTGCATGAACTTTGTTATATCTAACAAAGTTCTTATCTTTGTTATTAAGATTATTCCCTATAACCTCTGTCTGATGTCAAGTTTTAGGGTTAGGAACAACGGAAAGAGTTCTTGTAGCTCTTTCCGTTTTTGTTTCTCTTGTAGACAAATATAGCAAAAACATCGCGCCCGGAGATATATTTCTCCGGGCGCGATTCATTTAGGCCGTTATCCGCTCTCGGATCAAATGAATATTGCGATTGACCAGCTGAATAATCCGATCATGATACGCTGTATTTTGGTTGCAAACGCCTCGGCTCTGCACGACCTGCAATCGTTTTAGCGAGACCTCGACCGTCTCGACACGCTGGCCGTCGATAGTCGCCGACAAAATCAGCGAATCGGGCCTCAAATAATACTTATTAGCAAACACACAGTGGTGCATCGCCTCGCCTGTTCCTTTTCTTCAGCGGTCAGTTCCACCGTATGATTGACCACCACCTGACAGTTGATCGGCTTCCCGACCTCGATGTCGTCTTCGTCGTAATAGTGAACCGCTATTGAATAAATTTCGTCGTCGGTAAATCCGTTACAACCGCTCCGCTGCACCTGGTTCATGATATACGTGCAACAATCGTCGATGTTCTTCTCCGGATTGCCATAACGGGCGGCGAAAAGTTCATCCGCCTGCGCCCGTCCGTCCAAATAACTTTTGATAGTCTGCTTGAAATGTTCTGTTCCGTGAGTCATAATTGTAGGAGTTTTTCGGGGCAGTTACCCGCCTCAATGAATCGTTCAAGATTAAACCCGGTTATATCCGGCTAATGCAATATCTACTATTTGCTTGGTCAAGTCATCGTATCGATTGGTTTGCGTGAAGACGATATGATGGATAAGTTCCACTTCCTCTTTAGCTAAGACAGAACGTAAGTTGCAGAAAGGACAGCGAACAATCGTGGTCAATTGATTGCCTACGATTGTTTGTTGCACAAATTCAAGAATCAGATGTTTGCGAATACCGTGATAGTCGAAATATTCTACTTCTCCTGATTCTTCCTCGGTTGCCGGGCATGGAATCTGTAGCCCAAACGGGAAATTTGCGGGATGGCCATTACGTATGAAGATCTGTTTATGCAATATCTCTATGGCCCCGGACTGGAACAGACTACGAGGTATGACGATCTGAAAACCACGATCAAAATCATTATGTGCCTGCCAAAAATCCGATTCATCCGGAAACGGAAATCGATAACGGAAGCCATAACGAGGATTAAGGTATTCCTCCGGGGTTAAATTTCCATTTATCCGAGTCAGATTTGGCAATTCTTGTCTCAATTGGTCATACGTGATGTAATAGAGATTCTCACATGTGCCAAGTTTCATTTCTCCGTAACGAGAATGTTTTACAATTTCACTCATTTTGCTTCGTGTTTTTGTTTTTCCCTTTTGTGAGGTGCGTAGCCTCTGAGGGAGTTGGGAGGTGAGATTTATACGGCATCGAAAGGAAGCGGAAACGCAGCCCGGTCGCATCCGTGGATCCCAGCCACGGACTGTAGGCCCGCCGGGAAAAATACAGAAGGCCACCCAGGGGGCCGAGGATGATTTTT
>NZ_CAQIVA010000073.1:0-5975 GCF_948810725.1 uncultured Rikenella sp. | reverse complement strand
CTCTGGCTATCGTAAGATAACCAGAGGCTTTTTTATTCAAGAACCTCTCCTGCGATCACGGTACGAATACCCATCCCTCCGCCCCACCAAGAGAACTTTCTCTGGTATTTCATATGCCATTTGGAGGCAAGATATCCTCATGCGGAAAACTCTCAATACGGAAATTCGAGAGATCAGTATATCTATTTTAGATAGAATTTGACACCTTGAATTTCCGTGTATGCCCATGGATGATCATAGGTGGTCGCCTTTATTCTTCGGTGCGCCTCTTCAATCGTCATGTCGGGTGTGATTTTGCACAAAGCGTTTAGCTCTTTGCGTGTATAAGGCTTTCGTGCCCATTTTTCTGTTGATTGAGGCAACGAATCACCGGTAGCAATTTTTGCAATAATGGAAAGAAAAGACTTTAGAATACAAGCATAACATTTTTGCGTAATGGAATATACAGTGTCATTGGCCAAAACTTTGAATCTGTGCACCTCTATAATATTGCCCGTATCCACCTTACTCAACATATGGTGGCAGGTAATGCCAAATATGCATTCTTGATTGTATACCGCGAAGTTCGTGCAGCCGATTCCCGGATATTCGGGAGGTCCCGGATGCCAATTAATCGCCCCTTTAGCGGCTCTTTGCAGTAAGCTTTCGGGAATAATCCACGGCGACAGATACGAAAAGATGTAATCGCCTTGCCACCACAAGATCTCCTCCGGAAATCCCTCTTCTCGGCCTCCGAATAAAACAGTTGTCCGAGGGAATATTTGTCGGACATATTCGGCGGCATACGAGGCATTCGGATCATTCTTTTTGCCGATAAATAGAATGTCTAAACTTTGAGTCCGGTAATATTCAGAGAGTAACTCGGCCGCTCTTTTGGGAAAACGATCCAGACTTTCGAAAACGAAAGTGTCGTTCGGTTTGAAATCTCGAGTCGCATTGTGTTCGTTCCATAATCGCAGCCAAATGTCATAATGGTGGAGTAATTTTCGAGCCGCTTCCCTGATTTCTAAGGGGAAACCATCCATATCTCGGTTGATTACATCTTGTAAATACAGATTACACTCTTTTAAAGAGACTGCATATTGATAAGTATGGCCTGATGTTAAATAATGGTTATACAGTTTTTCCGAGCGTTCCATTTCCGACAGGAACGTTCGCATTGAAGTCGTACTCTTGATCATGGTTGTGGTAGCAGAAAAATGAAAAACGTGGGACAATACCGTTTATTTGCTTCTGAGGTCTTCGACTACCTTGCTGCCAAATAAAAGAGTAAAGCCCACGTATTGCTACGCAGGCGTCACACTTTACTCTTGGCAGCTTTGAAAGTGTCGAAGTTTCAGAAGCCAGAATAAAAGTTAACGCTTTTTATGTCGTCTCTCCCGGCCCCGCGACCATCGCCCGCCGGAAGAGGAAAAATCGGAAAAATGTGCTAATGAGAAGTTTGCATCATAGGCCAATCGGTTTTAATTACCATTCAAATATACGAAAAATATTGAATCCCGGTTCCGGATAAACACATGGCGAAGCAACGGAGCATTCATCCGATTTAATTCCCCGTCCCCGCCCGTTTTCTGTAAAAACTTCTTTATATTTGCTCTATTATATCCACGTTCGGTTTCGCCGAGAGAGACGGAGCCGACCCAAACCCCGACCCGGCCATGACCTCGCAACAACTATTTCGACAGATACGCGCCAAAGAGAGCTTCCTCTGCGTCGGCCTCGACACCGACCTGAAGAAAGTGCCCCAGCATCTGTTGGGCGACGAAGACCCCATCTTCGCCTTTAATAAGGCCGTTATCGACGCCACCGCACCTTACTGCGTCAGCTATAAACCCAACCTCGCATTCTATGAAGCTGCGGGAGTGAAAGGGTGGAACGCCCTGGTGAAGACCGTCCGGTACCTGCGCGAGCGGTATCCCGAGCAATTCCTGATCGCCGACGCCAAACGAGGCGATATCGGCAATACCTCCCAGATGTACGCCCGCGTCTTCTTTCAGGAGATGGACTTCGACGCCGTCACCCTCTCGCCCTATATGGGGAGCGACACCGCCGAACCCTTCTATGCCTATCCCGGGAAGTGGGCCGTGCTGCTCGCCTTGACCTCCAACCCCTCCGCGCAGGATTTCGAAACTTTGGCTTTAGCCGGCGGCGAGATGCTTTATGAACGCGTCCTGCGGAACTCCATGAGCTGGGGAACCGAAGACAATACGATGTACGTCGTCGGCGCCACGCGCGCCGAACAGCTCGAACGCGTGCGGGCTATCGTGCCCGACCACTTCCTGCTGGTTCCCGGCGTGGGCGCTCAGGGCGGGTCGCTCAGCGAAGTCGCCCGGTGCGGGATGAACAGCCGGTGCGGACTGCTCGTCAACTCCTCGCGCGGGATCATTTACGCCTCCGACGGTCGCGACTTTGCCGAAGCAGCCGGCGCGGCCGCCCGTCAGTTACAGGGCGAGATGGCAGGCCTGTTGGCCGATTATTGCAAGTGATAATTTTGTAAAAAGTCAGAAAGATATGGACATTACCAAGATGCCGCTTTCGGGCAAGACCCGGCGGGAACACGACTTGTTGGGCGAACTGGACATCCCGGTGGAATACTACTTCGGCGTGCAGACCATGCGCGCGCTCGA
This sequence comes from uncultured Rikenella sp., assembly GCF_948810725.1. Classification (NCBI taxonomy): domain Bacteria; kingdom Pseudomonadati; phylum Bacteroidota; class Bacteroidia; order Bacteroidales; family Rikenellaceae; genus Rikenella; species uncultured Rikenella sp. The sequence continues at coordinate 3,348 of NZ_CAQIVA010000073.1, read as the reverse complement.
CAACTTCCACATCAGTCGGGTGCGGCTCTGCATGTACCCCTACTTCATCAAAGCGCTCGCCATGGTCAAGGAAGCCGCGGCCAAAGCCAACCGCGACCTCGGCGAGATCAAGCCCGAAGTGGCCGACGCCATTATCGCCGCCTGCCACGAAGTAGAGCAGGGGAAACTCGACGACCAGTTCGTCGTCGATATGGTGCAGGGCGGCGCCGGGACTTCCACCAATATGAACGCCAACGAAGTGATCGCCAACCGCGCGTTGGAGATTCTCGGCCACCGGCGCGGCGAATACGCCCACTGCCACCCGAACAACGACGTGAACCACTCGCAGTCGACCAACGACGCCTATCCGACCGCCGTGAAGATCGCCCTGATTTATCAGACCCAGGACTTGATCGCCTCGTTGCGCGAGCTGATCGGCGCCTTCCATGCCAAAGGGATCGAATTTGCCCAAGTCATCAAGATGGGGCGCACCCAGCTTCAGGACGCCGTGCCGATGACCCTCGGTCAGGAGTTCGACGCCTACGCCGCCAACCTCTCCGAAGAGATCGACCGCCTGGAACAGAACGCCAAACTGCTGCTCGAAGTGAATATGGGCGCCACCGCCATCGGCACCGGGATCAACGCCGATCCGCAGTACAGCCAGATATGTATCAAGTACCTGCGCGAGATTACCGGGCTTCCGATTACCGCCGCCACCAACATGATCGAGGCGACGAATGATACGGGCGCCTTCGTGATCTACTCGTCTGCCGTGAAGCGGATGGCCGTCAAGTTGTCGAAAATTTGCAACGACCTTCGGTTGTTGTCGTCCGGGCCGCGAACCGGTCTGAACGAGATCAACCTGCCTCCGATGCAGCCCGGCTCGTCGATCATGCCGGGCAAGGTGAACCCCGTGATTCCCGAGGTGGTGAACCAGATCGCTTACAAGGTGATCGGGAACGACCTCACCGTGACCATGGCCGCCGAAGCGGGCCAGCTGGAACTGAACGTGATGGAACCGATCATCGTCTACAGTATTCTGGAATCGATCGTAATGATGGTTCACGGGATGGACACCCTGCGCGAGAAATGCATCCTGGGGATTACAGCCAATACGGATCGGTGCCGGGATATGGTCTACCACAGCATCGGTTTGGTGACCGCCCTGAATCCGTACCTGGGATACGAAACCTCGACCGAGCTCGCCAAAGAGGCGCTTCATACCGGTAAGGGGATTTACGATTTGGTGTTGGAGAAAAAATTGATGTCCCAAGAGGAGTTGGACAATATTCTTCGTCCGGAGAACATGGTCAAACCCCGGAAATTTTTGCGGAAATAGCTTGCGGACAGGCATCGTCGTCGCCTGAACGATGCGTAAGCGCCTTTGTTTGGGGCCCTCTTCGGGCCGGTAAAATGCCCTGTGGTGTATATCCACGGGGCGTTTTACAGTTCGCCCCACTCACCCTTATAAAACAGGAAAAGAAACAACCCAAAAAGCAATAAACCACTACCCATGAATCGACCCTTGTTCGCCCTCTCCGGCGCCTTGTGTGCCGTGACCGGCAGTGCACAAAGTGCCGACAAACCGGCAGCCGAGCCTCAGAAACGGCCCAATATCGTCTACATCATGTCCGACGACCACGCCGTGCAGGCCATCAGCGCCTACGGCCACCCCCTGTCTCAGGTCGCCCCGACCCCGAATATCGACCGCATAGCCGCCGAAGGCGTGCGTTTCGACCGGGCCTACTGCGGCAACTCCGTCTCCGGGCCCAGTCGCGCGACGATTCTGACCGGCAAACACAGTCACGCCAACGGTTTCCGAACCAACGCCGACTTTTTCGACGGTTCGCAGACCACCCTGCCCAAAGTCCTGAAAGCGAACGGTTACTCCACCGCTATTATCGGTAAGTGGCACCTGAAAACCTATCCCACCGGATTCGACTACTGGAAAGTGCTCGACGACCAGGGAATGTACTACAACCCCGACTTCGTGACCATGAGCGGCGACACCGTCCGCCAACGCGGCTATGTGACCGACATCGTCACCGACGAGAGTATCGCTTGGATCGACGCCCACAAAGACCGGCCCTTCTTTATTATGGTGCACAACAAGGCCCCGCATCGGAATTTTCAGCCCGCCCCGCGGCACCTCACCTTGCACGAGCACACCTTCTTTCCCTATCCCGACAACCTTTTCGATACCTGGGAAGGACGCGTGGCCGCCGGTCGGCAGGAGATGAGCATCGCCGGCCACCTGATGCCCGCTTACGACCTCAAGCTCTATACCCGTCGCGACGGGTGGGATCCGAAAACCGACTGGGGGCCCGACTATCGGTTCATGGACTCCACCGAGCGGGAGGCCTACATCGCCTCCTACGATGCCGCGAATCAGGCCTACTACGACAATCCTCCTACCGGTGATAGTCTGACCCGTTGGAAATTCCAGCGTTACATGCGCGACTACTTTTCGACCATCGCCGCCGTGGACGAGAATATCGGAAAGATGCTCGACTATCTCGACAGCACGGGGCTGGCGGAGAACACCATCGTGGTCTACGCCTCCGACCAGAGCTTCTACCTCGGCGAACACGGCTGGTTCGACAAACGGTTCATGTACGAAGAATCGATGCGGATGCCCCTCGTGATCCGTTATCCGGCTGAAATTCCGGCGGGGACGGAGGCCGAAAGCACCTTGGTGCAGAACATCGACTTCGCACCGACCTTGCTCGACTGGTGCGGAATCGAGAAGCCGGACAGCATGCAGGGCGAATCGTTCCGTGCCGTGGCCCGGGGCGGCGACCGGGCGGTGAAACCGGGGCGCGATTGGCGGAAGACTTTGTATTATCGGTATTGGGAGAACCCCGGGATTCACAACGTGATGCAGCACGCCGGCGTGCACGACGGGCGGTGGAAACTGGTCTATTTCTTCAGCAACGAGACGCCGGTTCCGGCGGAGTGCTATTTCGAACTCTACGACCTGAAACGCGATCCGCACGAGATGCACAACCTGTACGGCACGCCGGGAACGAGCGGGGTGACGACTCGTCTCCGCCGGGAATTGGTTCGGTTGGCGGATTACTACGGCGACGAACTGCCTCCTTGCCGTGAACTGAATGCTTTATAATCTGTTCTTTGTGCTGGATAGAACCGTACCTTTCTTGAAAGAAAGGTACCCAAAGAACTTTTGCAGAGGTCGTCCCGGTGGGCCGACCACGGGTTCTCTCTGCCTTGTTCGTTGGGCTGGGATTTTCAGGCGAGGCGCGCGTGGGGTTCTATGCCTATTATTAGCGCGCCCGCCGAAAATCCAGCCCAACCCAATCGGGCAGACACGGCCAGAGCATCCCGCAGGGATGCGCTCTAAAGTTTTTC
>NZ_CAQIVA010000072.1:0-6098 GCF_948810725.1 uncultured Rikenella sp. | reverse complement strand
AGAGCCAATCCGGCAAGAATTGCCGCGGGCGACGTTTAGGAGTAGATACGCCCATTTTTATATGAGTGCCGAGCGGCAGCGGCGGAGCGAAAGCGGAGCCGCAGTGAGGCGGACACGAGGCAGTGCTTTGGGCCGAGCTTTTGCGGCTCGTAGAGCCGCGCGGGCCGAAGCCTCCGCCCGCGGAGGCCCGCAACTCGCCAAGCTCGTTTTAGGCCCCGCAGGCTTCGACCCGCTTGAACTGAGAGCGAGTAGCGCGATTCGTAGAATCGCCGGGCCTGCGCGCTGGGCCTTCGGCCCACCCCCGGAGCGCGCGGCCCGAACCCGAAGAGTTGGGGCGGTGCTGACGGCGGAACTATTGCGACCTTTAGGTCGCCGGCCTCGGCGAGAGCGACGCATTAGCGGCGCGTGGGGGGCGCGCCGAGGACGAACCCGGCAGCCTGAGGCGGTGAATAGGTTGTTGTTCTTGCGATCCGTAGGGTCGCCGGGCCGGACGCCTCCCCACGGGAGGGACGCACAGCGTCTTTTGCTGGCCGCCTCTACCCCACAACAGCATCTCCCGGGCGTCCGGCCTGCTTACTGCGCGCTTCTGCTTACTGGGGTGTGCTTTTGTGATTCGGGTCGGAGCCAGCGTGGCCGGAAACGAGCTTTGCGAAGTTGCAGGCCTACGCGTGGGGTGGCTCCGGCCCGGGCGGTTCTTCGAACCGCAGGATTCAATTCAAAAGTAGGGTAGAGGCTGCCAGCAAAACGCCCTGTGGGCGCGTTTATTCTGAAAGGCAACGCAACGGAAGACCGAAAGCGCGGCTGTGCGCACTGCTGGGATTGAGTCCTGTCACGCTAAAGTACAAGAATATATGTTCGTGCTACTGCTTGTGGAGGACCAACAACATCCGTCATTTCCGATGCTTACCAAAGTTCCCTTGTCATAGCCGCGGTAGCCCGGGGATGCCGCTCGGCACTCGAATCGGCACTCGAAAGCTGGCCGCCTCTACCCTAAATTGCCCCCGTAGATACGTCTCCCTCTGTTTATTCCGAGAGGCAACGCAACTGAAAACCGATAGCACGATTGTTCATGTAGCCCGGAGCAAGCCACGTTACGTCGAAATGCAATCCCACACTATAAGTGCCGGTCGCCAGAGTAGACCAGCTGTATCCGCTGAAGCCGACGCCGCCCTGGGAACTCGTATGGCTGCTGAGGTTGCCCGGGGCGGGGCGACAGCTGTCGGGCAGAGATCGGGAATCCGTTTTTCTGTTCGGCGGACGGTGGCGTATCGTGGAGACGCAAGAAAAATCGAATGTGTTCGAAAATCGTTTGGAAATTCGATTTTTTATGTACATTTGTGATGTCCGGAGCACATCCGGACGACAATCGGAAAAATGAAAACAACGACTTTGGCACAAGCATGGTGGTGGCGCACGACTCGTAATCGATTCGCGTGAGGCACCGCTTTACACCTTTGTTCCAAGTTGCAAAAAACACTCAGAAAAGGCTGTCGGACTCACCGGCGGCCTTTCTCTTTTTCGCGACACCATACCGAATAAAAACACTAAAAATCACAAATACCATGAACTACCACGTAGACGAAAACGGTTACTACGGCGAATTCGGCGGCGCTTTTGTGCCCGATGAACTCCGCGAGAATATCGACCAGCTCACCGAACGGTATGTCGGGATTCTCGAAAGCCCCAAGTTCCAAAAAGAGTTCGCAGACCTGCTGAAATTCTATGCCGGGCGGCCGTCGCCCCTCTATTTCGCGCCGAGGCTCAGCACCCGGTACGGCGCGAGGATCTACCTCAAACGCGAGGAGCTCAACCACACCGGATCGCACAAGATCAATAACGCCATCGGGCAGATTCTGCTCGCGAAGGAGATGGGGTGCACCCACATCATCGCCGAAACGGGGGCCGGACAGCACGGGGTGGCCACGGCGACGGTCTGTGCGATGCTCGGGCTGCGGTGTACGGTGTATATGGGGGCGGTGGACGTCGAACGGCAGGCGCTGAACGTCGCGCGGATGAAGATGCTCGGGGCGACGGTCGAAGCGGTCACCAGCGGTGGGGCGACGCTCAAGGATGCGGTGGATGAGGCGCTGGCGTACTGGGTGTCGCATCCCGAGGCCTACTACCTGTTGGGGTCGGCGGTCGGGCCGCACCCGTTCCCGGATATCGTGGCGCGGTTGCAGGCGGTGATCAGTGCCGAAATCCGGCAGCAGCTGGCGGAATTGGAGGGGCGCGAGACGCCGGACTATGTGATCGCCTGCATCGGCGGGGGGAGTAATGCGGTGGGGGCGTTCTACCATTTTCTGGAGGACGAGGCGGTGCGGCTGGTGCAGGTCGAGGCGGCGGGACGCGGAACCGAGGGGACGGAGCATGCGGCGTCGCTCACGTGCGGCACGCTGGGGGTGCTGCACGGGAGTCGGTCGATGATTCTTTTCGATGAGAACGGGGAGGTGAGGGAACCGTATTCGATCTCGGCGGGGCTGGACTATCCGGGGATCGGGCCGCTGCACGCCTATCTGGCGCAGACGGGACGTTCGACGGTGCTCACGGCGACGGACAGGCAGGCGCTGGAGGCGGCGCTGGAGCTGGCACAGCTCGAGGGGATCATTCCGGCGATCGAGTCGGCGCATGCGCTGGCGGCGTTGCCGCAGCTCAGTTTCCGACCGGAGGAGGTGGTGGTGGTGAATGTCTCGGGACGGGGGGATAAGGATATGCCGACGTATGTGCGGGAGCTGGATTTGTAAACTTTTTGTCGTTACGGCTTATGGAAGAGTGGCCCAATAAGGCGCGACGGCCGATCAGGGAGTGGAACGAACAGGATCGGCCGCGCGAAAAGCTGATGAGTCGCGGGGCGTCGGCGCTGACGGATGCGGAGTTGCTGGGGGTGCTGATCGGGTCGGGTACGGTGGAGTGCTCGGCGGTGGAGATCGGACGCAGGCTGCTGGATGCGGTGGGGGGAGATTTGGTGGAACTGGGGCGAAAGAGTCTCGCGGAGTTGCAGCGGTTCAACGGGATCGGGCTGGCGAGGGGGGTGAGCATCGCGGCGGCGTTGGAGCTGGGACGCAGGCGAGGGGCGGCGGAAAGGCCGGTGCAGGACTATATTGCGGGGAGTCGCGATATCGTCGCGATTTTCCAGCCGCTGCTGGCGGATCTGCCGCACGAGGAGGTGTGGGCGATGCTGCTCTCGAGGTCGAAGCGGATCATCGAACGGTTCCGGGTGAGTCAGGGCGGAATCGAGGGGTCGGTGATCGACCCGAGGGTGGTGATCCGCCGGGCGTTGGATCGGAATGCGTCGGGAATCGTGCTGGTGCACAACCATCCGTCGGGAAATGCTTCGCCGAGCGGGGAGGATGCGGAGCAGACGCGGAAGTTGCAGCGGGCGGCGGGATATTTCGATATCCGGCTGCTGGATCATGTGATTGTCTCGGATCGCGAGTCCTTCAGCTTCGCGGAGAGGGGGCTGCTCTAAAAGGCGAAGACGAGGTTGGCGCCGTAGGTCAGCGGTTTGCCGCGCTGGACGAACGACCGGCCGAAGGATTCGAAATAGAAGGCGCCGTAGTCGGTGTTCAGCAGGTTGCGGCCCCAGAGTTCCAGCCGCACGAAGTCGTGGCGGAGGGTGACTTTGGCGTTCAGAAGGCCGTAAAAGTCTTGCCGGACGTCGTTCGCTTCGTTCCAATAGATGGGGCCGGCGCCGGTGTATTGGGCGGCGAAGGTCAGCTGGTTCACCCACCGGTCGGGCAGGTTGAGGGAGTAGGCGCCGCCGAGCGAAAAGGTGTGCTGGGGTACGTAGGGGATGCGTTTCCCGCGGTAGTCGATCTGTTGGCCGTCGGAGTCGATCCCGCCGTCGTAGTCGCGGAAGGTGGCGTGGGTGTAGCCGTAGTTCAGGTCGAAGCTCAGCCCTTGTACGGGGCGCACGCAGGCGGAGAGTTCCACGCCGTAGCTCCGGCCGCGGCCGGCGTTGGTCAGGATGCGGCCGCTGCCGCCGTTTACGAATTGGGTCAGTTGCACGTCGCGGATGTCCATCCAGAAGAGGGCGATTTCGGTCTCCAGCAGGCCGCCGAGGAGGCGGGCTCGGGTGCCGAGTTCGTAGTTCCAGGTCTCTTCGGGCTTGTAGGCCAGGGCGTTCCGGAGCTCTCCTCCGGCCGCGCCGTCGGCTTTCGTACCGGTCGATGCGCCGGGACGACCGCTGCCGCCGCTCATGGCGGGGCGGGCGGAGCGCAGGCTGTCTTGCATCACTTCCGAAAACATCTGGATGTTGTACCCGCCGGCTTTGTAGCCTTTCGCCACGGTGGCGTAGGTCATGATGTCGGGGGTGCATTCGTATTTGAGGGATATTTTGGGCAGGCATTGCCAGAAGTCCTGATGGTCGGTGCCGGTCAGGGTCTTGGCGAGGGGCATGGGGATGCCGCCGGGGGGGAGCATCTGGGGGCCGCCGGGCCGGTTTTCGGCCCGCAGGTCGAGCGACATGGAGGTGTTGTATTTCAGGGTCTGGCGTTCGTAGTCGAGCCGAAGGCCGAGGGTCAGCGAGAGGCCGGGGGTCAGCAGGTCGTCGATGGTGGACTGGTGGAAGAGGGCGATGCCGCCGGCGGGGGTGCGGTAGGTGCCGGGGTTGGGAATGCGGTCGTCGAGGATGGTCAGCTGGACGGGCATGGGGATGCCGTCGAAAACGGGCTGGAGGATGTCGCGGATGCCGTCTTCCTTGAAGACGACGTCGCCGTCGGTGGTCAGGGCGTTGTAGAAGCCGAAGAGGCCGACGGACCATTTGTAGCGGCGGTCTTCGCGGACGGAGCGAAGGACGAGCTCCTGGTTGACGGAGTGCTGGCGTTGCCGCTGGTCGATGGTGAAGATGCTCTGGCGGGTGAAGTCCTGATCCATGGACATGTCGTCGTCGAGCCACTGGTAGCCGGTGTTGGAGGTGAGCTGGAGGCGGTCGGTGAGGTATTCGAGCCGCAGGGAGTTGTTGCTCATCCGGCGGCGGTAGTGGCCGGGGTCGTTGTAGTCTACGGGGGCGATTTTCCCGCTCTCTTTGTCGTAGAGACCGTAGGCGAAGGCGTCCTGGTCGGTGAAGTCGAACCCGCCGGCGAGCATGGCTTTCAGGCGGGGGGTGATTTGCCATTCGAATTTCAAACGGCCGCCGGCGGATTGGCCGCGGTCGGCTTTTCGGCCGGTGAATCGGTTGGTGAAGTAGCCGCCGTCGCGGTCGTAGTAGGCGCCGACGCTCAGGCCGGCTCGGTGGCCGAAGCGGGCGAGTTTCGATATTCGGGCTTGCCAGTTGCCGTGGCTGCCGCCGCCGATGGAGAGGCGGTGGCCCTGGTATTCGAGGGGGGAAAGGGTGTAGACGTTGATGATGCCGCCCATGGCGTTCCGACCGTAGAGGGTCCCCTGGGGGCCGCGGAGGACTTCGATGCGCTGGATGTCGAGGAAGTCGAAGTCGAAGGTGGATTTGTCCATGTAGGGGATGTTGTCGACGTAGAGGCCGACGCTCTGGCCGCTGCTCCGGGCGCCGACGCCGCGCAGGTAGACGGGGGTGGTCATCCGGGAGCCGTAGTCGGGGATGAAGAGGTTGGGAACGAAGGCGCTGAGGTCTTTGACGGATTCGATCTGGCGGTTGTTGATCCGGGTGGGGGTGATGAGGGAAACGGCTTCGGGAAGGCTCTGAAGGGCGTTGGTCTCTTTGGCGGAGGAGCGGACGACGATCTCTTCGGATTCGACGGTGCGGGTGGTGTCGCGGTCTTCAGCGTCCGCGAGGAGCGGGAGGGTGCAGCTCAGCAACAAAAGGAATAGGCGTCTCATTCTTGATAGAGGCTGTGGTTGGAACCGGTGGTTGAAAGCGCAAAGAAAGGGGTTACATTCGTTTCGGGCAATCGCTATATGTAGTGATAAGGGGGCTGATTGTTGTGGGTATTCTGGAGGGGGTTGCGGGATTTGGGTAGAGGCTGCCACGATTTGTTGGGGCTGAGGCTGCCCATTCTGAGTGCCGGGAGGCACCGCCCGCCCGGCGGACGCGTTCGCGCCACGGCGGGCGGCCTTTATTACTTCAAAGCAAACGCGCGCCACGCCTTAGGAGGGAAATCGTCAAAATGCGCTGGCGCGTTTTGACA
>NZ_CAQIVA010000071.1:0-6265 GCF_948810725.1 uncultured Rikenella sp. | reverse complement strand
GTCAAAACGCGCCAGCGCATTTTGACAAGATTTCCCTCCTAAGGCGTGGCGCGCGTTGGTTTGAGGGGACTGTTCCTTTTATGAACAAAAGGAACCGAAAAAACTTTAAACGGATGCTGACGCATCCTCAAACCGCCGACGGCCCAATTCTTTGTCCGCGCGCTGGCAACGTCGGTTGTGAACAAAAAGAACTTTCGACGGATGCTGCGCATCCTTAAGCTGCCGGGGCCCCAAGTAACACGGCCACCATCAATCGGCCTGCGAACGGTCGGGACGGCTCGTCAGCAGATACATGATCGGGATCACGAAGCCGTTCAAAAAGGTCGAGGTGAACAAACCGCCCAAAATCACATCCGCCATCGGACTCTGAATCTCGTTCCCCGGCAGGTCGCCCCCCAACGATAACGGAATCAACGCCAGGGCCGAGGTCAGGGCCGTCATCAGAATCGGATTCAGCCGGTCGGCAGAGCCCTGTATCACACTATCGATCAACGACATCCCCGACAATCGAAGGTCGTTATAACGCGCGATCAGCAACATCCCGTTCCGGGTCGCGATGCCGAACAGCGAGATGAAACCGATGATCGCCGGAATGCTGATCACACCCCCCGCCACCCACACCGCAAACACACCGCCGATCAACGCCAACGGCAAGTTCAACAGGATGACCGCCGACTGCTTCACGCTCCGGAACTGATTGAACAACAGCAGGAAAATCACCAGCACAGACAACACCGAAGTCAGCAGCAGGGTGCGCGAAGCGGCCTGCTCGCTCTCGAACTGGCCCCCGTACTCGATGCGGTAGCCCTCCGGCAGCTCGACCTCCGCATCGATCGCCTGCCGAATCTCCTGCACCACGCTCCGAAGATCGCGCCCCGCCACGTTGGCCGACACGACCAGCTTCCGGGAGACATTCTCGCGGTTGATCGTATTGGGCCCCATCGACGACCGAATCGTAGCCAGCTGGCGCAGAGGTACTTTCCGGCCTCCGGCATCCACCGTCAGGTCGCCGATCCGATCGGCCGTCGCCCGGCCCGCGTCGTCCACTTTCAGGGTCAGGTCGAACGAACGGTCGCCCTCATAGACCGTCGAGACCGCCTCGCCCGCCAACATCACATTCACCAGCTGCGCGAACGCGGGCAACGAGATCCCGTACCGGGCCAGCATCTCGCGATTCGGTTCGATCTGTAACTGAGGCCGTTCGACCTGCTGCTCGACATTCAGATCGGCCAGCCCTCCGACCTCCTCGACCGCCTCGCGAATCCGGTTGCCGAGGGTGTAGAGCCGTTTCAAATCCGGCCCGAAGAGCTTGATCGCGATACTGGCCCGCGTCCCGGAGAGCATCGCGTCAATGCGGTGGGTGATGGGCGAGCCGACCTCGACGTTGATCCCCGGAATCGCGCCGAGCCGCTCGCGAATCTCGGCCTGAACGGCCTCTTTCGACCGGTCGGCGAGCACGAAGGGGGCCTCGATCTCCGAGTCGTTCACCCCGAGGGCGTGTTCGTCGAGCTCGGCCCGGCCGGTCTTGCGCCCCACGGTCTGTATCTCGGGAATCGAAAGCAGGGTCTCTTCGACGCGACGACCGATCCGGTCGGACTCGTCGAGCGAAATCCCCGGCAGGGTGCTCACGTTGATGGTGAACGACCCCTCGTTGAAGGGGGGCAGGAAGCTCCGACCGAGGCCGGCGAAGAGGACGACGGCTCCGACGAAGGCCACGCCGGTCACCCCGAGCACCCACGCCCGGTGGCGCAGGGCCCAACCGAGCATCCGCAGGTAGAGGGCCTTCAAGTGTCTGGCCACGAAGGGTTCGCGTTCGAGGCGGCCGTTCTCGCGCCGGCTCCCCAGCAGGTAGCTGCAGAGCACGGGGGTCAGGGTCAGGGCCACGAGGGTCGAGGCGCACAGGGCGGTGATAAAGGCCACGCCGAGCGGGGCGAGCATCCGCCCCTCCATCCCAGTCAGGAAGAAGAGGGGGACGAAGCTGACGATGATGATGAGGGTGGAGTTCAGGATGGGCATCCGCACCTCGCGCGAGGCTTCGAAAATAACGGTCAGCACGGGCCGCCGCTCTTCGGAGGGCCGGGCGCGGTTCTCGCGCAGCCGCTTGAAGACGTTCTCGACGTCGACGATGGCGTCGTCGACGAGCGAGCCGATGGCGATGGCCATCCCGCCGAGGCTCATGGTATTGAGGGTCAGCCCGAGGAGCTTCAGCATCAGGATCGACACGACGAGCGCCACAGGAATGGCGACGAGCGAGATGACGGTCGTCCGGAGGTTCATCAGAAAGAGGAAGAGCACGACGGCGACGAAGATACCGCCCTCGTACAGTGAGCGTTGGACGTTGTCGATGGAGCTCTCGATGAAGCGTTCCTGGCGGTAGATGTCGGTCGAAAGGCGAACGTCGGGCGGCAGGCTATGCTGCAACTCGGCCAGCGCGCGGTCGACGCGCTCGGTGAGCTCGACGGTGCCGACCTGGGGCTGTTTCGAGAGGGTCAGAATCACGGCGGGTTCGGTGCGGTACGAGGCGACGCCGGTGCGGGGCGAGCGGTTCCCGATCCGGACGTCGGCGATGTCGCGCAGCCGGACGGGACGACCGCCGGGGCTCTGTTTGACCCATGCGGAGCCGAGGGCCTGCGGGTCGTCGGTCGAGAGGAGTCCCCGGACGATGTATTCGTTGCCGTATTCGTACAGTATCCCGCCGGAGACGTTGCGGTTCATGTTCTGCACGGCGGCGTAGGCTTCGTCGAGCCCGACGCCGTAGTGCCGCATTCGGGCGGGCGAGAGAAGTATCTGGTACTCTTTGACTTCGCCGCCGAGCACGGCGACCTGGGCCACGCCGCCGACGGCCAGCAGCCGCGGCCGGACGCTCCAGTCGGCGAGCGTCCGGAGCTCTTGCAGGGAGGTGGTGTCGGCGGTGAGGGCGACGAACATCAGCTCGCCGAGGATGGAGGACTGGGGCCCGAGGGTCGGGTTGCCGACCTCGGGCGGAAGCGACTCGCGCACGGCGGCGAGCCGCTCGGAGACGACCTGACGGGCACGGTAAATATCTGTTCCCCAGTCGAATTCGACCCAAACGACGGAGAATCCGGTGGTGGAGGAGGAGCGTACGCGGCGCAGGTCGGGCGATCCGTTCACGGCGGTCTCGACGGGGAAGGTGACGAGGCGTTCGACCTCTTCGGGGGCCATTCCGGGGGCTTCGGTCATGACGACGACGGTGGGGGCGTTCAGGTCGGGAAAGACGTCGACCTCCATCCGCGAGGCGGTGTAAAGGCCGCCGACGAGCAGCAGCACCGACATGACAAGCACGGCGAGGCGGTTGTCGAGCGAAAATCGGATGATTTTATTGAGCATGACGGACGGAGATTAGTGGTTGTGGGTGTGGGCGGGGATGGCGGCCGAGGCGCCGGCGAGTTTCACCTGATAGGCGCCGCGGGTCACGACGCGGTCGCTGGGCTCGAGCCCGCTGAGAATCTCGACGCGGGAGCCGTCGTTCTGCCCTACTTTAATCTCTTGTTTCTTAAATACTTCGTCTTCGATCTGAAGATAGACGAACCGAAGGCCCTGCTCTTCGGTCAGGGCGGAGAGGGGGAGGGTCAGGACGCTGTCGCGCGGCTGGGCGAGCAGGCTGACGTCGACGAAGGAGCCGGGCAGGAGGTCGCCGGGGTTGTCGAATTCGAAGACGAGGGGGATGTAGGCGCCGTCGGAGGCGCGGCCGGCGGAAACCAGGCGGCCGTCGAGGTCGGCGAGACGCCGGACGGTGTCGTCGTAGGCGGTGCGGAAATGGGCGCTCCGGATGGCGCTCAGCGAACGGAAGGCGTGTTCAGGCAGGTCGGCGCGCAGTTGCAGCCGACGGTTCCGCCCCACGACGGCGATGGGCTGGCCGACGGAGACGTATTCGCCTTGCCCGACGAGGCGGCTCTTGAGGTAGCCGTTCATGGGAACGGGCACGGCGAGTCCGCGGGCGGTCATGCGCTGTGCCTGCCCGCGCCAGGCGGCTCGGGCGGCTTCGTAGCGGGCGCGGATGGCGTCGAACTCCCGGGCGGAGAGGAGGGTGTCGGCTGCGAGCTTTTCGGCGCGGCGGTATTCGCGTTCGGCGGCTTCGAAGTTCAGAGCGGCGCGCTGGACGGGGTCGCCGTCGAGGAGGGTCTCGCCGGAGACGGAGGCGAGGGTCGCGCCGGCACGCACGGCGGAGCCTTCGGTCAGCGAGGGGTCGGTAAAGTAGAGGATGCCGCTGGACGGGGCGGCGATGGTCTGTTCGTCGCCGGCGGGGGACTGGAGCTGGCCGCCGACGGGAATAACGGCGGCGAAAGGTGCCAACGCGACGGTCTCGACTTCGAGTCCGGCGGCTGTGGCCTGGGCGCGGGTGAAGCCGACTTCGCCGGGATGGTCGTGCCCGGGCGCTTCTTCTTCGGCGTCGGCGGAGGCGTGGAGGTGGTCGGCGTCGCTTTCGGCGGGGTGGTCGTGGTCGGGGTGGCCGCAGGAGAGAATCCCGACGGACAGGATGCTGATTAGGGATATGATGAAAGACGATGGGGTCTTCATGATGGCGATGTGATATAATGAACGGTGCGCCGCTCTCCGGGATATCTGCCTGGGAGCGGACGGCGAAATCGAATGATCTCAAAAAAATGGAAAAAACGGGAGGAGGTCTCCCTCGGGACAGGGGAAGCGTTGTCTCCGGCTCGTCCGAAACGATTCCGGAGGCGGGTTCTTACCCTCTCGCTGCAACCAGAACCGGCGGCCCGCGACGCCCTTTATCGTCCGTCGTGCCGGGGTCTTCGCCGGGCACTTCGGGGATATCATAAAAGACGAAAGAGGATATATCCTTAATTCGATGGGATTCAGCACAATGCCAGCATCCGCCGCAAATCGGCAGCCAAAAATCGGGGGTCGTCCGATGATCTTCGCCGGCTACGAAGCGTTGTTCTTCCAGACACGAGCTCCGGTCGTCGGCGTCATGGCCGGCGTGGGGATGTGCGAGATCGGAATCGCCGCCGACTCGGTGTTCGACCTCCAGGCACATAGCACCGGCATGGTGGTGGTGCGGCACAAAAGGCACGACCAGCAGCAGGAACAAGGCCCAGCTCAAAAAGGCTATGGAGGTCTTTCGTTTCACGTGGTCAGAGGTGAAGAGGTATGCAAATATAGGATTATTTTGCGATTTTCGGAAACCGAGCGAGTTTCGAGCACGGTGCGGGTGGCCCCGGGCTTCCGCGGTCGTTCAGAGGGAGTCATAGGCGGTGCGGGCGATTACGGTTATAGTTGGGCGTATCCGTTTCTTGGCACCGATGGCATGTTTCTGGGAATCGGCACCGTTTGGCTCAATCCCGGCAGCGCAGACTACCGTGGCTACGGTTATCAGTTGCGGTGCCTCTCGGAATAAACGCGCCCACAGGGCGTTTTATTGGCAGCCTCTACCCTAAATGGGAAACGAGGCAGGTCGATTGCCTAGGATAGACACGGCCAACTTTCGAGTGCCGAGCGGCACCGCCCCGGGCTACCGCGAAAGAACTACGGGCGAGCTAATGAGTCTCGGCAAGCATGGGTTCAGTTGGTCTTCCGAAACGAACGGAATGCACGGTGTGGATCTGAGTTTCCACACGCAATACTTCGATGCTCACGGGGCGAGCCATCGGGCGCACGGTTTTCAGTTGCGTTGCCTCTCGGAATAAACGCTTTTAATGGCAGCCTCGGCCTAAATAACCAGGCTGCCTCTACCCTATTTGAGTTGAAACCTGCGGTTCGCAGAACCACCCGGGCCGAAGCCTCCGACCGCGGAGGCCCGCAACTCGCCAGGCTCGTTTGAGGCCCCGCAGGCTTCGACCCGACAAAGCAATACCCTATTCACGCTCGACCGAAGCGGATCGGACGCCCGGGAGGTACAGCAACTCTCGACGCGCAAGCGGCGTGTTGCGGGCCTCCCGAGGGGGAGGCGTCCGGCCCGCGCGGTTCTGCGAACCGCAAGAACTCAGTCCAACCCACCACTCAAAGTTCGCCCCGCTTTTCAAGTGCGTCTTCGGCGCACCTTAGTTAATGCAGCCCTCCGCCTGCCGGGGCGGCGGACTGCGCGACTCTACGGGTTGCAAAAGCACGGCCTATTCTCTGGGCGCGACAACAGTTTGCCGCCAGCGGGGACGCGACCGAGCTTGCGAGGATTGCAGTCCGCCGCGTAGGGTGGCGGCGGACTGCGCGGCTCTAAGAGCCGCAGAAGCGCGGCCCATTTGGTTTCGGACTTTCGTCCAATTCTGTCGGGTGCGGGCTGCGGCGT
>NZ_CAQIVA010000070.1:0-6364 GCF_948810725.1 uncultured Rikenella sp. | reverse complement strand
CCCCACGTCCCGTGGACGGGAAATGCTTACGCATTTCCACTGGCAGCCTCTACCCTCGTTCTTTGTCCGCGCGCCTTGGGAAATCTTGTCAAAACGTGCAAGCACATTTTGGCGATTTCCCTCTTAAGGCGAGGTGCGCGATTGGTTTGAGGGTACTGTTCTCTTTGTTCACAAAGAGAACCAGAAAACCGACGCTGCCAGCGAGAGCAATGCAAACGTAGTTTGCAAATTGCCGAGCGGCGAGGAGGAAGGCGAAGCCAAACTTTAGACGGATGCTGACGCATCCTCCCGCTGCCGGCGGCTCAACTTTCGGTTGAAGGGATGTTCGTTGCCGGTGAGGCAAAACGAATAATTAAAATACGTAATTAAACGGGATTTGTTTCAACGGTTGGAGTCGGGGGCGATAATTTCGCTTGCAAGGTCTCTAACGATAGGCAGTGCTCGACTTGAAAACCGCCGCTGCGGGTCCGGCGCAGGCCGGTGAGGTGGGCGCCGCTCGATAACTTACGCCCAAGGTCGCGGGCGAAGGCGCGGATATAGGTGCCTTTGCTGCACAAGATGCGCACGGTGAGGCGCGGTGAGGTCGGCAGTTCGCACGTCTCGAGGCGGGTCGAGTAGATGTTTATCACGGCCCGGCGCATGTTCACCTCTTCGCCTTCGCGGGCGTATTCGTAGGCGCGACGCCCTTCCAATTTCTTGGCGGAGTAGACGGGGGGCTCTTGTTCCTGTTCGCCGATGAAGCCGGCCAATATGCGCTCGACGTCTGCCCGGGTGATGTGTGCCCAGGGGTAGCGGGTGTCTACGGGGTGTTCGAGGTCGTAGCTGGGGGTGGTGGCGCCGAGTTCGATCTCGGCGAGGTACTCTTTCTCTTCGGCCTGGAGGGTGTCGACTTGTTTGGTGGCGCGGCCGACGCAGATCAACAGAACGCCGGTGGCCAAGGGGTCGAGGGTGCCGGCGTGGCCGACTTTGATTTTGCGGTGCCCCAAACGGCGCATCAGGGTGCGCACTTTCCGAACGACGTCGGTGGAGGTCCATCCCAGCGGTTTGTCGATGGGGAGGACGAGCCCTTCTTCGAAGGGGTAGTCGGGGCGAAGGTGGGGGGATAAATGGTCGGTCATGGAGCGATTAGCCGAGAATGAGGGCGGTGGTGCCGGCCACGCCGCAGTAGAGGGCGAACCACCACAGTTTCCCGCGGCTGACGATGCGGATCATGGCTTTGCAGGCGAAGAGGCCGGAGAGGTAGGCGGCCAGAAATCCGGCGGCTAGGGCATAGCCGGAGATGCCGGAGGCGGCGGGGGAGAATTCGCCTTTCAGGAGTTCCAGAAAGGCTTCGCCGAGGATCGGGACGAGTACCATCAGGAAGGAGAACTTGGCGAGTTGGCTTTTGTCGTCGCCGAGGAGCATGCCGGTGGCGATGGTGGAGCCGGAGCGCGATATGCCGGGAATCACGGCGACGGATTGGGCCAGGCCGATAAGAAAGGCGTCTTTGGCGGTCACGGGATGTTGCTGTTTCGGTCTGATCAGGTGGGTCAGCAGGAGCAGTCCCGCGGTTACGAGGAGCATGCTGCCGACGAACCGCACGCCGCTCCCGAAGAGGGCTTCGACGTGGTCTTTCAGAAAGAGGCCGACGATCAGAATGGGGAGCATGGAGATGAGGAGCTTCAGCAGGTAGCGCGATTCGGGGGTGGAGCGGAGGGTGAGCCCGCGCCGCAGGAGGTGCAGGATCTCGCTCCAGAAGACGGTGATGGTGGCCAGTACGGTCGCGGCGTGGACGAGGATGGCGAAGGTGGTGTTGTCGACGGAGGTGCCGAGGAGGCGGCTCAAAAGAACGAGGTGCCCGGAGGAGCTGACGGGCAAAAATTCGGTCAGGCCTTGGAGCAGACCGAGCAGAATGGCGTCTAGGGTGCTCATGGGTTACGACTGGCTTTGGGGGGTGGTGTTTTCGGTTTCGTTCGATTTTTTGCTCTTGGGCCGGTACATGATGGCGTAGATCTCGAACAGAAAACCGGCGAGCAGCAGCAGGGGGGCGAGGTACAGCCGACGGAAGTTGAACATGTCGTGGTTGAATTCGGTGGCGGGGTTGTCGCTGGCGCCGCCGCTCAGGAGGATGAAGCCCAGAATGATGGCGCCGATGCCGGCGAGCATGAGGAGGTAGTTTCTGCGTCCGAAGGGCATCGGGGTGGTGGGCTGGGCTCGGTGGCCGGTGGTCTGTTTTTTCATATCGTGTGGTGTCTGGTTCTAATTCTGTGTGGGTTCTATGCGGGTTCTTGTGGGTTCTATGCGGGGCGGGCTGCGCGGCGCTGCGGGTCGCAAGAGTACGGCCTTTTTGCTATGAGGTTCATTCTCGCACTCAGTTCAAGCGGGTCGAAGCCTGCGGGGGTTGGGGTAGAGGCTGGCATTAAAAGACGCTGTGCGTCCCTCCGCGGTCGGAGGCTTCGGCCCGCGCGACTCTTTAGGGTCGCAAGAGCAGTGCCTCGTTCACCGCCCAGTCTGTCGAGTTCGGCCTGTCGCCCACCCCCCGAGGCGCTTTGCGCCTGGGCGACAAGGCCGGCGGTTCGAAGAACCGCGCTACTCGCTCTTGGCCCAAAGCACCGCCCCAATTCTCCGCCCCGTGTCAGCCTCACTGCGGCTCCGCTAACGCTCCGCCGCATTTTTCGCGCGCCTGCGCGATTCATCTATATTCGGCTAACCGCCGAAATAGCTGAATCGCTCCTTTAGGCGGCAGCGCGCAGATGCTTTGAATAATTAAAGGCCGCCCGCCGTGGCGCGTTCGCGTCCGCCGGGCGGGCGCGCCCATAGGGCGTTTTACTGGCAGCCTCTACCCCAACAACTAACGGCAGCCTCAGCCCATCCTGCTGTCTGTGCGCTGCTGGTTATGCAGGCTGCCGGCGGCCCGTCAGTCGGTGCGGCGGACGAAACGGTTGACGGCCAGGGCAGTAAAGGTAGTGCAAATCGTTACGCCGACCAAAATCATGCCGCTGAACAACAGGGCCAGGGTCGAACGGTCGGTCGAGAGGCGGATGTCGGGCATCACTTCCGACAGGCCGTCGGCGAAGAGGTAGAGCAGCAGGGAGGACAAAACGCCTGCGACGACGCCCTGGGTAAAGCTGCGCCACACGAAAGGACGGCGGATGAAGGCGGTGGTGGCGCCGACGAGTTTCATGGTGGCGATGGCTTGACGACGGGCGGCTACGGCGAGGCGAAGGGTGTTCGAAATCAGCATGATGGCGACGGCAAGCAGGAAAATTCCCAAACCTAGCAGGATGTAGTTCAGGCGGTTGAGGTTGCGGGTCACGGCGTCGATGATCTTCTGCTGGTAGGCGACCTCTTCGACGCCGTTCCAGGTGGTGCACTCCCGTTCGAGGGCTGTGAGGTCGGAGGGGTCGGTGTGCCCGGCGTTCAGGGTTAGTTCGTAGGAGGCGGGCAGGGGGTTCTCGCCCAAAAATTCGACGAAGTCGGCGCCGATGTAGGCCTGAAAGTCTTGGGCGGCTTCGTCGGCGGAGAGGTAGCGCCACGAGGCGATGGCGGGGTGGAGCCCCATCCGGCGCTCGATGGCGGCGCGCTGGGTGTGGGTCACGGTGTCGGAGAGCATGAGCGAAAAGCGCAGCTCGCTCCGCACGGCCGAGGTCGAGGAGTAGGCGTTCAGCAGGATGTAGCCTACGGCGCCTAAGAGCAGCAGCACGAGGGTGACGCTGACGGTGGCGATGGTGTAGTCGGCTTTCAGGCCGTTAGGATGGTGTGCCATCGGTATCTGGAGTGGTTGGTTGGGGTTGGCGTTTCCGGAGGAGTGTCCCGACGAGCAGGCCGAGGGTGCCGAAAAGCAAGATGGCGGAGCAGGTGCGGGTGATTTCGACGAGCAGGTCGAAGTGCGGGGCGGCGAAACGGAACTCGAGGGTGTGTTCGCCGGCGGGTATCCGGATGGCGCGAAGGACGTAGTCGGCCCGAAGGTACGGGGCGCGTTCGCCGTCGATGATGGCGGTCCAGCCTTTCGGGTAGTAGATCTCGGAGAGGACGGCTAAGCCGTCCCGCGACGAGCGGGTGCGGTAGGTCTGCCGGTTGGTGCGGTATTCGGTCAGGGTGATGGTGGCGGTCGAGTCGGCGGCGAGGTCTTCGGGGGTCAGCCCTTCGAGTTGAGGGGCGAAGCGGCGGTCTACTATGGCGGTGGTACGGGGGTCGAAGCCGCTCAGGGCGGCGATCTCGGCGTCGGGGGTGTCGACCCAATGGATGGTGTCGACGAACCAGGCGCTTCCGCAGGCGTAGGGGTTCTGCTGGACGGTCGCCCGGCCTTCCTGGTCGGGGACGATGAAGTATTTGGTGTTCAGCATGTCGTAGACGGCCATGTTCTGACGGCTGAGGTGGCGTTCGATGAGGTCTTGGTAACGCCGGAGCTTGGCGGCGTGGTAGCCGCCGACGGAGCGGTGGTGGTAGGAGGTGGTGGCGTCGGTGAAGGGGTCGAGGGTGAAGTTGGCGACGCGGTAGTCGGTGGTGTCTTGTAGGATCAGCCGGTCGGCGTCGGTGGTCGGAATGTTCAGGGCTTCGCGGCGGGGACGGAAATCGGAGGCGGAGACGTACCGTTTGTCGACGGGGAAGAGGTCGAAGAGGATGATTCCGCAGAGGCCGGCGATGAACCAGCTGCGACGGATTTTGCGGCGGACACAGAGCCATACGAGGCCGGCGGTCAGCGCTACGAAGAGGAGCGACCGGAAGGCGTCGGCGCGCATCAGGGTGGCGCGTTCGTCGCGCATGGCGGCCAATATGGGCTCGGGAAGTCCCATCGATTCGTCGTTGGGCCCGGCGAAGCTGCTGAGCATGGGGCCGAAGAGGCCGATCAACAGGCACAGGCCGCCGGTGATGAGCAGTGACCATTTCCAGCCGTTCTGAAGCCGGGCGTTGTCGGTTTCGTCGCGGTTCCACAGCCGGGCAAGGCCGAGTATGGCTAGCAGGGGCACGGCCCACTCGACGATCACGAGGATCATGGAGACGGTGCGGAATTTATTGTACATGGGGAGGTAGTCCAGAAAGAGGTCGGTGAACCACATCATGTGGCGGCCCCAGGCGAGGAAGATGGCCAGCAGGGAGACGGCGGCGATCCACCATTTTTCGCGTCTGCGGAGGACGAACATCCCGAAGAGGGCCAGAAAAACGAGGCTGGCGCCTAGGTAAACGGGGCCTTCGGTGGAGGGCTGGGGGCCCCAGTAGGAGGGCAGGTTGCGCTCGAAGCCGCGGGGGACGTCGTATTGCCGAAGGGCTTGGGCGACTTCGCCGTCGGCCTGAAAATCACGCCCTCCTCCATATAAATTGGGAACGAGCAGGTCGAGGGTCTCTATCTTCCCGTAGCTCCAGGCGGTGATGTAGTCGCGGTCGAGGCCGCCGGTGCGGTTGGCTTGGTCGGTGGGGTTGGGGTCGGTGAGTTCGCTCCGGCCGCGGGTGGTCTCGGGGGTGTGCTGGGCGACGTAGTAGAGCTGGACGAGGTTGGCGCCGAGGGCCAGCACGGCGGCTAAGGCCAAAACTGCGGTGGTCTTGCCGAACCGGGCGAGGGCTTTGGCTTTATAGGCGGCTATGAATTCGTTGATGACGAGGGCCAGCAGAACGAAGAGAAAGTAGTAGGTGATCTGGGGGTGGCTGGTCGATATCTCGACGGCGGCGAAGAGGCCGGCCAGAGAGGCGCCTAACCATCGGTGTCGTCGGTAGGCGTACCATACGCTTCCGACCATCGGTGCGACCCAGGCGAGGGCCATCATTTTCGTGATGTGTCCGGCGCCGATGATGATGACGAAGTAGGACGAAAGGCCGTAGCCGAGGCCGCCGGCGATCGAGAGCCAGGGGTCGACGCCGAATAACAGCAGCATCAGATAAAAGCCGGCCATGGCGACGAACAGCCACCCGGCGGGCTGGCCGAGAAAGTAGAAGCGGTCGGCGGTCTTTTTGACCCAGCGGCCGTCGTAGTTCATGTCGATCAGGTAGGAGGGCATGCCGCTGAAGTTACGGCCGGCCCACTGGGGGTGTTCGTCGTAGCGGTCGATGTGTTGCCGGATGTCGCTGGTGGCGCCGTTGAACATGATCATGTCGGTCTGGCGCAGGGCTTTCCCGTTGTACTGGGGGGCGAAAAAGAGGGCGGAAACGCTGGCGAACAGCACTAACGCAAGCATATGGGGCAGGGCGTGCCGGAAAAAACGAACGAGGCGATGGGGCATGGCTGTCGAAATTTTGGGCCTAAATATACGCTTTTATTCGCACTCCTGTTCTTTCCCCATGGCGGAAGCGTGATTTTGGACGGAGGTTGCCGCGTTGGTTAGGGCCGTCGGCAGTTTGAGGATGCGAAGCATCCGTCTAAAGTTTTTCTGGTTCTCTTTGTTCACAAAGA
>NZ_CAQIVA010000069.1:0-6548 GCF_948810725.1 uncultured Rikenella sp. | reverse complement strand
GTATTAACGTGTAATGCCCAAAGATAATCATTTTACACCTCTACGAGTTCGACCTCGGCGGGCTCGATGGTGTTCTTCTTGAGCGAGATGTTCATCGTCCGGATGAAGAAACGGCGCCCGTGGAAAGTAAACTTGTCTCGCAGGTCGAGTTCGTGCAGGTCGAGCGCCGTGAAATACGTCTGACCCGTGATGACCAACTTGTCTCGCTCGATCCACTGCTTAAAGGCGGTGTGGCGGGCCGAAAACTCCGACAGCCGGTCCCGGTCCAAGGAGAGCTCTCCCAACTTCTCTCCGTAGGCATTGTAGTTCGACGAGGACATGTAGGGGTAGTGCCATGTCTCGCCATGATAGCGAATAGCGTCATGGATGCCCTGATACAAGCCCAGCAAGATCGTGTCGGGGCGTTTGGCTTCGATACGCTCGATCTCCGGGATGTAGAAGCGTTCCACTCGATCCCCCTCAAGGTCGGCATCGTTGTACAACCAGCGGTGGACGTTGCATTGGACCACCTGGGCCTGAATCGTCATGTCGTACGTGGCCGGTTCTTCGACATCCGACTCCTCGGCCTCCTCCTCTTCGGCCCGGTAGGCTTTAACGATTGTCAGGTGCGGCACCGATTCACTGTCGGCCTGCAGCACCTGCGGCGGATACCGACTCCGAAAGGCGGAGACGTAGACACTGCCGTCCATGACTTTCATGCCTTCCACGACGCTTGAGGTCTCCCGGATCTCAACATCGGCAGGCTCCAAGTCGTTCGACGCCTCGGAGTGTCCCAGCACGTACTTTTGACCGGCTTCCCGGCTGATCGTGTATCCCTCCTCCAATCGAATGTCCCGAACGACATTGCGGCTCAATACGTCGGTGTTGCTCTCGATCGAGAAGCGATCGCCGCGGACGTACATCGAGGCACACGGGAGTTTGAGCATCTCCACGACGAAGTCGGCCGACCAGACGTCAGGCATAAAGTCCCGCAGCCAAACGGCATAACCGGGTTTTCCCCATGCGTCTTTGTCCGGCGTCCACGGCGGGAGGTTATCAGTGAGCTTGTAGTCGGGATGCCATAGCGTCTGCAGGCAGAGCTTGCTCCACTCGCCCTCCTTGAAGATGTTACGTTCCAGCCGGTCACCGAAGATCTTGTCGAAAAGATACCACACCTTGACGGCTGGCAGGATCTTGAGCATATACCAGTTCCCGCTGCCTTGCCGGAAATGGATGTAATTCAGAGATTGGTCCACGAGGTTGACGAACGACCGGCGGGTCGTCAGGAAGCTGTCTTCCGGGTTGTCCGGATCGGGCTCCACCGGTTCCGCATCTTTGATCGCGAGGGGCGGGGCGAAAAATGGGGCGTCCGGGTCTTTCATGTTCTCCCGCAGGATCCCGTCCCAGACGACCATCGAGGTCTCTTGTGCAAACGACCCGTTGTAGGAGAGCGGTATTTTGTCCATCTCGACGTGGTAGAGTTTCCGATTCAGGGCGGCGGGGAGGACGCTGCCGGAGAAATTCACCGTAATGACGCCAGAGATCTCCTCGATGGTCTGCACGCCGCTGGCGATCTCAAGACCGGCGAAGAGGATCCGGGCGGGCCGCTCCCGGAAGCGGTCGCCGGCGGCCGCCACCCGGTCGGGGTTGCCGAACACCTGCCGGTTGCGCGGGGTCAACGGCAGGTCGTAGCTCAGGGAGTAGGTGGCGGGGATCCGATCGCTGGAGAAGAGCGGGTTCTCGAACACGAGGTCGATGCTGATGTCGTCGCTCAGGTCGATGGGACGGTCGTCTACGTATATCTGTAACATAAGGTTCTCGCGTTAGGGGTTACTTGGCCCGCCCGCCGATGCCGGCGCGGCGCTGCTGCTGTTCGATCTTCTTTTGGATGGTGAATAGTCCGTCGCGGCCGTAGATGGAGAGAAACACAGGGAGCGGTTTATCCAACTGTCGGCTGAGCTTGCCGACGACATCGCGCACTTCGCGCAACAGCTCGGCGTCGTAAGCGGTGACGGTGGTACCGGACGCGTCGTTTTCGGAGGCCCCGTTTGTCGAGGAGCCTCGACCGACGTATCCGCCGCTCTCGCGGCCGGGGATTCCGCCGGCGGCCATCGCGGCGGAGAGGTTCACGGGGCGGAACGAGCCGCGCAGCCGCGCGGCTTCGATCAGGTTCACCATGCTGGCCACCTCCGGCACCCGCAGCAGGTCGTTCGGCACGACGTATTCGGTACCGGCCTCGCCGGTCAGCACGGGCCGGCCGCCGGAGGTCTGAATGACGGTAGGCCGGTGGACGAAGCCGCGCTTGCGGGGCGAGAACTCGGCGTCGAACCGCTTGCCGTCCTGCTCCCGGATGACGCCGATCGGCCCGCCCTCCTCTGCTCCGGGCAGCGGGGTGGCGAGGATCGCGGCGGTCTGGACGGCCCCCAATGCCGCTACGATTCCGGCCAAAATCTCACCCATTGGAAACGGAACTTGCAAAGCCGCAGTAACAGCCACTGCCGTATTGATCAGGCTGTTGAAAACGGCCAGCGCCTTGTCGCGTTTGGCTTGCTTCCGCTCGATCTCCTCCCGCTTGGCCTCGGTCTCGTCGTCCAACCGCTGCACGGCTTCGTTGTAACGTTCTTGCGAGATAGTGCCGCTCTTCAGCTGCCGTTCGAGCAACTGCTTTTTCTTATTCTGCGCCTTCTCGTAGTTCTTCAGCTCCCGCTGCTCCATCGCGGTCATCAGGTTGCTGACATCGGAGAACGCCGAGCCGATCGCGCCCGCCACGGCCAATATCTCCTCCATCCCGAACTTCCCATCCTTCAGGTTGGTGTAAAACTTCTTCCACTTGTCCGGAGTCATCCCCAACACATCGACATTGTTCCGGGGGTCGTTTGTATCCTCCCCGCCGAGGGTCGGAGGAGGGGTCGCCCCCAGTTCGGCCAGCTGCTTCTTCATGTCGTCGATGATCTTCTGCAACCGTTCGATGTCTTTCTCCGTCGCGGCGACGCCGTTGGCCAACAGACCGGTTTCGCCGACCTCCTCGACAATGGCCTGATAGGTGGCGAGCATCTTTTCGAGGTCGGTTTTCAGGGCGGCTTGCTCCTCGGCGGCATACTGCCGCTTCAGCATCGAGTCGGCTTGTTTGTCCGTTCGCACACGCCGCAGCTCCTCCTCGCTGTACCACTTCCGGAGCAATGCTTTCTTCTTCTCGAAGGTATCCGCAGCGGCCAACTCATCGTTATGCGCCTGCTTTTCGGCTGTGGCCTTGCGCTGGATCGCCTTTTGCTGCTTGCTCAGCTCTTTCGACAGCTCATCGACGTAGATCGAACTCAACTTCTCGTAGTGCGAACGTTTCAACTGGAGGTAGGCGGCCTGTTCGTTGGCGGTCATCTCCTCGAGCTCCCGCCCGAAGAGGCCGAGATCCCGCAACTGCTTCTCGTAGGCGTCGTTCTCTTTGTCCTCGGCGCTGTCGCCCTGCGCGGCGATCTCAAGCAATTTCTTCTCCCGGTCGCGGGCGGCCTTCTGCTGCTGGTAACGTTTGTCGAGCAGCTGCTCTTCGAGCTTGGCGAGGTCGGAACCTTTCTCTTTGCCGGCCTCGATCCGCTTTTCGAGGGTTTGGATCTCTAATGCGAGCAGCCGGCGGCTGTACTCCTCCTCGGTGGCGATCTCGCCGCTCATCTGTTTCTCCCGGAGCTCGGCCTTAGCTTTCAGATAAGACTCGTCGGAAGAGATTGACCATTGTCTCCCTGTCTTATTCGTAGTCTTCTTGTTCTCATATAAATCGATCTCTTTCTGCTTGGCGGCGATCAGGGCCTGAATCCGGGAGATCTCTTTCTTGTTCGCCCCGTCGGTACTGTTCAGCTGGGCTTCCAACTCCTGCTTCTCTTTCTTCAAGCGGTTCAGAACGCCGATATAAGTATTGTCGGCTTGTGCCTGCAACTTCCGGACACGCAACTGCTCCTGAATCTCTTTTCGCTCCGCCTCCGCCGCCACGCGCTGTTCAGCAGTCAGTGCGTTTTTCATGGACAGTTTGGAATTGACTGTACTTAACGCCGCGCTCAACTGGTCGAGGGTCATTGTCTGGTAGGGGTTGGCCGAGGAGTTGCCTACCAGCGCGTCCAGCTGGCCCAGCTCCTCTTTCGTTTTGCGGGCGGCTTCGGTTACCTTATCGAAGGCCGCCTCGACCTGATCGACGAGAAATCCGTATTTGCGAGCCGTATGGGTGTAGGCTCCAGAGGTGGCCTGCACAGAGGTCGTGATGACAGAGTTCATCTCCTCCACACTCATACCGAACACCCGGGCGGCTCCGGCTACGAAAGCGGCCTTGTCGCCGGTCTTCTCCAACTGAACGACCAGTGCACCGAGCTGCTGTTGCGCCAGCGCGACTTGCTCCTTGGTTTTGTCGCCGCGCGACAAATAAGCCTCCATCAGTTTATCCAATGCGCCGCGCTCCGCATCGAGCATCTCTTTCTGTAATTTCTCGGCCTCCTGCGCCCGGATCTTCATTTTGATGTTTTCCTCCATCTTCTGCGAGGCGTAGTCCAGTGCCGCGGCAACCTCCTCGTTGCTCATCTTTTCCGATATGAGGTACGGCAGGTACTCTTTGTACCGCTCGTTGATGAGCCGGATCGCCTCGGCCCGCGTCTGCGATCCCTGTGCGCTCTCGGTGACGGCCCGTTTCAGGTCGTCGTGCGTGGCCCGCTCCTGCGACAGTTCCAGTGCCAGCTGTGAGCTGGCCTCGCTCGCCTTTTTGGTCGCGCCGGAGAAGGCGGCCATCGCTCCGACGGCCAAGCCGATCGCCATCGCGATCCACCCGATCGGCCCGATCGAGGCGAAGAATGCTTTGGCGGCTACGCCCGCCGCCCGGAAGTTCCCCGCCAGCAGGAGTTTCGCCGCGGCCCACGCTTTCGTTGCGGCGGGCATGCTGCGGATCTGCACGAGGTTACGCTTGGCGGCCATCGTATTGACATTCATCGCGGCGGTCTCGGAGACCAGCGAGAGGGTGGCATCTTTCGTCCCGGCAGCAAAACGGCGTTTGGCAACGTTGTAGGCTTCGACGGCGGCCCGACCGGCCTTCAGACTGACGAACCAGGCGGCAAAGGCGACACCGAGGACGGAGAGCGGAGTCAGCAGCGCGGTGAAGAGCTGGATGGTGCCGCGGATCACGGGGTTCAGCCCGTCGCCGAGGCGGATAATCAATCCCTCGAGTTTGCTCTTGAAGGTATCGAGGTCGCCCTGTATGTTGTCACGCATGATGGCGGCGGCGTGCTCGGCGGCGCCGGCGGAGTTGTTCAGGGCGGTGGTCAGTCCCTCGACGGCGGGGGCGTTGTCGGCGAGGACGGTCAAAGCGGTCATGGCGTACTTCCCGACTTCGTCCTCGGCGTCGGCCAGTGTCAGCCCTTTCTCGTTCAGATCGACGAGGGCTTCGGAGACGCTTTTGCCCTCGGTGGAGATCTCGGACAAAATGCGTTTAAGGGCCGTCCCGGCCTGCGACCCGCGGATACCCCGGTCGGCGAGGATACCGAGCATGGCAGTGGTCTGCTCCAGCGAAACACCGGCTTTGGCGGCGATCGGAGCAACGTACTTCATCGACTCGGAGAAGTACCCCAAGTCGAGGGCCGATTTGTTAAACGATGCGGCCATCACGTCGACCACGCGGGTCATCTGCGAACCGTCATATCCGAAAGCCCGCAGAGTCGACCCGGCGACGTCGGCGACAGAGGCGAGGCCGGAACCGGTGGCGGTGGCCAGGTCGAGGGTGGCGGAGGTGATCTGCAGGATCTGCCCGGGGGTGAAGCCGAGACGGGCATAATTGAGCTGCAACTCGGCGACCTGCGTAGCGGTGTACTCGGTCGAGGCGCCGAGCTCCTTGGCGTTCTCTTTTAGCTCCTTGAATTGCCCTCCGGTGGCGTTCGACACGGCACCCACCTTGGCCATCATGTATTGGAAATTCTTGAAGGGTACGATCAGCCGGCTGACAGAATAGAACATCGCCGTCAGGCCGAGCGGCAACGCGCTGCCGAGGCTCCCCATGAACCCTTTCCCGGAGGCCTGCATCTGCTTTTGCGCGGTGTCGATCTGCCGTTGCACCCGGTTCAGCTTCTCCAGCGTCGCCTTGTACTCTTTCGAATCTTGGTTCAGGAGTTTGAGGTTCTTGCGCAGATTCCGCTGGGCATCTTCGAGCTGGTTGAGCGGGACTTTGTTGAGATTCCGCAGCACGTGATCCACATCGACCACGGTCTTTTTGTACTGGTTCAGCTCCTTTTGCAGGGCCTTGATCTCTTTGTCGTAAGCCGCAGCCCCGGAGGTGTTTCCCCCCTTCAGGGCTTCCCGCCGCTTCTTACGCAGATCATCCAGATCGGCGGAGAGTTCTTTCACCTTACGCCGCGCCTGTTCGTTGTTGATGACCACGTCGACAACGGCCTGCTCTTTCTTTCGTCCCATACTGCCCGAGTTTTAGGGCGAAAGTAGAGAGACCCCAACCGGCTGAAAGGACAATAAAAAAGCCCATCCCGTGATGGGATGGGCCGTCTATCACTGCCGTAAAAGCAGTCGTCAAACAACACTACAACGTGATAGACAAG
>NZ_CAQIVA010000068.1:0-6821 GCF_948810725.1 uncultured Rikenella sp. | reverse complement strand
CGGAATTTTCGGGGTGTAGCACAGTCCGGTTAGCGCGCCACGTTCGGGACGTGGAGGTCGGAAGTTCGAATCTTCTCACCCCGACCACGAAGTTCCCAAAGGCTCTCATCTTGCGATGAGAGCCTTTTTTGTTTCGCGGGGGCGGTGCCTATCGATAAAAGTGAGGCGGGCCTACGGGGGCGATTGAGGGTAGAGGCATTTGGGGTAGAGGCGGCCAGTAAAACGCCCTGTGGGCGCGCCCCGGGCTTCCGCGACGCGCTTTCGGGCGGAGTCGGGGGGAGTGCCAATCACGGTTACAGTTGGTCGTGCTCCACGGACAAAATCAACTGTGTCTACTTGCATTTCTACACGCTGGATCTCAGTCCCACTAATGCGTACTACCGTGCTCACGGTTTTCAGTTGCGTTGCCTCTCGGAATAAACAGGGACGAGCGGCACGCGAACCAGGCAGCCTTAGCCTCAAATTGGGGTAGAGGCGCCAATAAAACGCCCTGCGGGCGCGCCCCGGGCTTCCGCGATGCGGGAAACTACGGACAATTAGGGGGACTGAGGGGGATCGGGAACAGCGGTTACAGTTGGTCTTCCGCCTTTACCGGTACTTACGGAGTGTTCTTAAGTTTCGATACTAAGGGACTCAATCCCAATGACGCACTCTATCGCGGCCCCGGTCTTCAATTGCGCTGCCTCTCGGAATAAACGGGAAGGAGAACCCCGCCCCGGGCTACCGCGATTACGGGCCACAAAACTTCGAAGGCCTGACAAGAAGTGTCTGCAACAGTGGCTACAGCTGGTCTTCTGCTACGAGCAGCATTCAAGGGCTGGATCTGGGGTTTTATGCTCAAGGATTCAATTCCGGCAACGCTGATTACCGGGGTCGCGGTCTTCAGTTGCGTTGCCTCTCGGAATAAACGGGGCCGCCCGGCACGCGAAGACTGGCCGCCTCGGCCCAAATAACCGGCAGCCTCTACCCTACTTTTGTTTGACCTTGGCGGGACGGGCGCCCGGGAAGGACTGCAATTTTCGACGCGCAGCGGCGTGTTGCGGGCCGCCCGTGGGCAGGCGTCCGGCCCGCGCGACCCCAAAGGGTCGCAGGACTCGGCACATTCGTGCTGGGCGCGACAACGGTTCGGCCTGTCACCCATCCCCCCGAGCGGCAAAGCCGCTGGGCGACAAGGCCGGAGGTTCCATTCGGAATCGCACTACTCGCTTTTAGTTTAAGCGGGTCGCCGGCAGCGGTGACTGCAACGAGCGTCGGCGAGTTGCAGAAGCAACAATCCATTCACCTCCTCAATTCTTTTGGGTTCGGGCTGCGCGCTCCGGGGGTGGGCCGAAGGCCCAGCGCGCAGGCCCGGCGGTTCTTCGAACCGCAAAAGCACGGCCCATTCGTCCGCGACCTGTTTGCAGTCGCCGCCAGCGGAGAGCAGCAACGAGCGCCGGCGAGTTGCAGTCCGCCGCGTGGGGTGGCGGCGAACTGCGCGACTCTGCGAGTCGCAGAAGCTCGGCCAACAGTTCAGCCCAATCCACCGCCCGAAGAACAAGCACAGCCCAAAGCGTACCCCAATTCTCCGCCCCGTGTCAGCCTCACTGCGGCTCCGCTGTCGCTCCGCCACGCTTGCCGTCGCCCGCCTAAAGAGGGATTTTTGCGCAGGGACAAGTTTTTCGCGCGCCTGCACGATTCATTCTATTTCGGCTCACCGCCGAAATAGCTGAATCGCTCCTTTAGGCGGGGCGCGCGGTTTGGTTTGAGGGGACTGCGCTCAGGCCGCGCGGGCCCCACGTCCCGTGGACGAGAAATGCTTACGCATTTCTACTGCCAGCCTCTACCCCTATGCAACGCGGGCAGCCTCGGCCCAATTCCTCGCACCGCTCTCTGTCCGCGCGCGGGCGGAAATCTTATTCAAACGCATCATTCGCGTTTGAATGATTTCCTTATCCAGCAATCGCGCGCGGGTCGAGCTTTGTTCGCGCGCCTGGGGAAATCTTGTCAAAACGTGCCAGCACATTTTGACGATTTCCCTCTTTAGGCGGCGGCGCGCGTTTGGTTTGAGGGGACTGTTCTTTCTGTGAACAGAAAGAACCAAAGAAACTTCAGAGCGCATCCCTGCGGGATGCTTTGGCCGGGTATACCCGCATAATGCAAACGCACAGCGGCTTCCATAAATCCCGATTATCGCTTTTTTCGTATATTTGTCTCTCGGAACATTCCCTTAACTCAAAATCATGATACACGACGCGTTAGATTCCTCGGTGCATAAATATGCGCGCATACATCCGCTCTTCGCCGTGGCTTTCGAATACCTGGCACAACACCGAGCGGAACTGAACGATCCGGCGTTCAACGGCAGGCATGAGATCAATGGGGAGGATCTCTTCGTGATGGTCGGAGAGCACAGGCTAAAACCGGCGGAAGATACGGTGCTCGAAGCGCACGACAAATACATCGACTTACAGGTGATGATCGACGGAGGAGAATCGTTCGGTTGGGCGCGGAGGAATGCTTGTTCGCAACAGAAGGGGGTGTTCGACGAGGGGAATGACATCGTGTTCTATAACGACGAGCCGACGAGCCGGGTGACGGCGAAAAAGGGGGAGTTCGTGATCTTCTTCCCGGAGGATGCGCATGCGCCGCTGGGCAGACCGGAAAAGGCGGAGGACGAGGCGGTGAGCCGAAAGGCGATCGTCAAAATCAGGGTCGAGGCGCGATAACTGCCTGGCTCTTTACAAGCGTATGAAGCCATATATACTACAAGGAAAAACGACGTGCAGGCGCGAAACCCGATCCTGATTCACCGTGTAAAGCCATAGTATACAACCAAGGAAAAACTTTCTGCAACCCAAACTCGATATGACTGACTTGAAAACGAAACTGAGCCTGTGGGCCGCAATGGCGGCGGGAGTGGCGGGTACGGTGAAGACGGCGACGGCGACGGAGGCCGGAAACAAAACGAAAAACAACCCCGAAAAACCGAATGTGGTCATTATTCTGGCGGATGACCTGGGGTTCGGAGATATTGCCTGCA
The DNA here is from genome assembly GCF_948810725.1 of uncultured Rikenella sp. Lineage (NCBI taxonomy): Bacteria > Pseudomonadati > Bacteroidota > Bacteroidia > Bacteroidales > Rikenellaceae > Rikenella > uncultured Rikenella sp. Next base: position 3,802 of record NZ_CAQIVA010000068.1, on the reverse strand, counting down.
ACGGGTCGCAGGGGACGATCGAGACGCCGAATACGGATCGGCTGGCGGCGGAGGGGGTCAGGTTCGCGGATGCGCATGCCACGGCGGCGACGAGTACGCCGGCAAGATACAGCATTCTGACGGGGGAATATGCGTGGAGGAGGCCGGGGACGGGCATTGCGCCGGGGGATGCGGCGATGATCGTCACGCCGGAGCACAAAACGCTGCCGAGGATGATGCAGCGGGCGGGATATACGACGGCGGCGGTCGGTAAGTGGCACTTGGGGCTGGGCGACCGGGCGGGGGCGCAGGATTGGAACGGGGTGGTGACGCCGGGGCTGGAGGATATCGGGTTCGACTATTCGTACATCATGGCGGCGACGGCGGATCGGGTGCCGTGCGTATATATCGAAAACGGACGGGTGGTGGGGCTCGATTTGGCGAACCACCCGGAGGATTCGATCCGGGTGAGCTACAGCAGGCCGTTCCCGGGGGAACCGACGGGACGCAAAAATCCGGAGAGGCTCAAACTACAGGCGAGTCACGGGCACGATATGGCGATCGTGAACGGGATCGGAAGGATCGGATATATGACGGGCGGAGGAAACGCCTTATGGGTGGATGAAAACATTGCGGATACGATTACGGAGCGGGCGGTGAGGTTCATCGAACGTTCGGTGGCGGCACAGCAGGAGGCAAAGAAAACAGGGGCGGAAAAACCGTTCTTCCTCTATTTCTGCACGAATGATGTCCATGTGCCGAGGGCGCCGCACGAACGGTTCGTGGGCAAGAGTGGGATGGGGGCCAGGGGGGATGCGATCTTGCAGTTCGACTGGTCGGTGGGACGGATTCTGGGGGTGTTGGATTCGCTGGGGATTGCAGAGAATACGCTGGTGATCTTGTCGTCGGACAACGGGCCGGTGGTGGATGACGGCTATCGGGATCGGGCGGTGGAGCTGCTGGGGAGTCACAAACCGTGGGGACGGTTCAGGGGGGGGAAGTATAGTATCTTCGAGGCGGGGACACGGGTGCCGGCGATTGTCAGGTGGCCGGGGAGGGTGCCGGCGGGGAGGCTGAGCGAGGCGCCGGCGTCGCAGGTGGACTGGTTCGCTTCGCTGGCGGAGTTGGTGGGTGAGGAGCTCGCGGAGGGGGAGGCGCAGGATAGCCGGAATCACCTGGCGGTCTGGCTGGGGAAAGACCGGAAACGAAACAGGGGGAGGGAATACATTGTCGAGAATGCGGGCACGCTGTCGATTACGGTGGACGGGTGGAAGTATATCGCGCCGAGCGGCGGGGCGGCGAAAAATCACGATGTAAACATCGAGCTGGGGAATGCGAAGGAACCGCAGCTGTATCACCTGACGGAGGATATCGGGGAACGGAACAATGTGGCGGAGCTCTATCCGGAACGGGTGGCGGAGATGGCGGCGCGGCTGGAGGAGGTGCGACGGCTGCCGGATCGGCGGGGGGAGATTTCCGATTCGAAAAAATAACGGAATATGATACGTTTTCGCGGAGCCAGCCTCAGGATTATCCTGGGGCTGGCGGCTTTAGTAACGGGGGGTGGGGTAAGGGGAATGGAGCCGGAGAAATACGAGTGGCTGGAGGCGACGCGGGTGTTGGTGGGAGAGATGTGCGAGCTGGCGCGGAACGATGAGGCGCTGGAGTGGTTCACTAGCCATACAGGGCTGTTGGATCGTATGCGGGAGATGGGGGAGGGAACGTACCGGCAACCGCAGTGGGGATGGGTGGCGGAGGTGCCGGATGAGGTATTGCTGGAGGGGTTGCTGGCTTTGTCGAAAACGGAGTTATCGGGGGAGGAGATCAGGGAGATTCCGAAGGTGCTGCGCAACCGGATCAATCCATCGCTACTGGTTTCGGCTTGCCGGGCTATGGGGCGGGAGGGTACAGAGCTGGCGGCGTATACGATACTGACGACGAGCAAAACGTATGTCCGACCACAGGACTGGAGGGAGAATCTGCTGGTGGTGCTGGATTATGGCGAAAAATATGCGGTGGCGGCGACGTTCTGGGAGGCGGGGGAGGGGACGGTGACGGGGTCGGTGACGTTCGTCAGGGCGGAAACGGGGAGGTTGATATACGAGTGGTTCGAGGGGGGAAGGAAGATGAAGATATGGAGGTTGTCGGAGGTGGATTTAAAAAAGATGACTTTATGAATTTCAGACGGGTACGCCGGCAGGATCGCCTGTGGGAGGAGGCGATGGCCAAGGAGCTGTTAGAGGCGGGGGAGTTCGGTTTTCTGGCGATGTGTGCGCCGGAGGGATATGGCTACGGGCTGCCGATGAGTTATGTCTATCGGCGGGAGCGGAATTGTATCTATTTCCACTGCGCGCGGGAGGGGCACAAAATCGATGCGATCGGGGCGAATGACGGGGTGAGTTTCTGTGTGGTGGGGGAAACGAGGGTGGTGCCGTACTCGACGGGGTACGAGTCGGTGCATGTGTTCGGCAGGATCGCCCAAGTGACTGATGAGGGGGAGCGGTGGGAGGCGCTCTTGGCGCTGCGGGAAAAATACAATCCGGAGCTGGGGGAGGCGACCGAAGAGGATGTATACATTCGGAGGTCGTTCGATCGAACGGCGGTTTTGCGGTTGAAGATCGAGCACCTACAGGGCAAGTGCAAGAGGGTGCGTTAAGGGGGGATTCGCAATCTTTATAAAGGCGCCTGGGGCAAGGGGACTGGTTAATTTAAGTCGAGGTGGCCATTTTTCGAGTGCCGCTCGATCCGCCCCGGGCTACCGCGGGAATGGCACCAAGGATCGATTGGGGACGCTGGTCGTGGTGGGGAGCGATGGATACAGTTGGGCTTCCACAGCTATCGATTATCGTAGTATGTATTTACATTTTCATGTAATGGGACTGGTTCCTGAAAGTACAACAAGCCGTGCCTATGGTCTTCAGTTGCGTTGCCTCTCGGAATAAACGGTGCCGCGTGCCCGTGGGGGCAAGAGGCTGGAGTTACCCTAATTGCGTTTTGAGTGCATCCCTGCGGTCTGAAGAACCGCGCGGGCCGTTGGGCCGCAACAGTTTCGCCCAAACCACCGCCCGTTTATCACCATATTCTGTCAAGTTCGGCCTGTCGCCCACTCCCCCGAGCGGCAAAGCCGCTGGGCGACAAGGCCGGCGATTCGGAGAACCGCGCTACTCGCTCTCAGCCCAAATTCCAGCCCAAAACTCGGCCCAGCGCGGCTCAAAACCGTAAACGGTTTTCGAGCCAAAGAACAGCACTACCCAAAGCTCACCCCAATTCTCCGCCCCGTATCCGCCTCACTGCGGCTCCGCTTTCGCTCCACCGCGTTTTGCCGTCGCCCGCTGGGATTTCATCTCGATTTTGCTCACCGCAAAACGAGTGAAATCCCTATTTAAGCGGGCGGGCGACGGATTTCACGCGCCGTTCTTTGTTCCCTCTTTAGGCGTCGGCGCGCAGTTTGGTTTGAGGGTACTGGCCTCGGGCCGGCCGGGCCCCACGTCCCGTGGACGGGAAATGCTGGCGCATTTCAACTGCCAGCCTCTACCCCAAACGCGGACTGGGCAGCTATGGAGAAACAGGCTTCTATTGGTGGGGAGAGATGGGAGAAGGAGGAAAGACAGGGTCTTTCGCCCGATTGCGGTGCCGGAGGATAGGCTCTTGAAGAATAAGGCTTGGTTATCACGATGAAAGTATGGGAGGGGCTCCAAAAAAGCCGGCGGGTGAAATAAAAAGGGGCTTTCGTTCTATTGCGGGGTCGCAGGAGAGGTTCTTGAATAAAAAAAAGCCTCTGGTTATCTTACGATAGCCAGAGGCTTGAAGGAGGCGGCGACCT
>NZ_CAQIVA010000067.1:0-6824 GCF_948810725.1 uncultured Rikenella sp. | reverse complement strand
CGTGATCCCGCTGGGGCTCGAACCCAGGACCCCAACATTAAAAGTGTTGTGCTCTACCAGCTGAGCTACGGAATCAGTATGTTTTGTTCTGCGTGCGAACTCGTGCTTCCCCAGGGGCTCGAACCCTGGACCCCAACATTAAGAGTGTCGTGCTCTACCAACTGAGCTAGAGAAGCAGGCGGCCCTTTCGGCACTGCAAAAGTAGACAAAATTTCGAACCGAGCAAAAAAATCGATCGAAAAAACGCAAAAAACACACCGGATATGACCGACAGATTGGCCGAAAAGTGGGTAATTCGGTCGAAAACAGGAGATTAACGAAGCTCTTGACAGTTCGAAAAATATTGCCGATATTTGACATCGACCTCCGAACAGGGGATGAAACCAACCGAATTTGTCATGATAGAGACCGAAACCGACCTCCGGAACGCGACCCTTCGTCAGGTCGCCCAGTTGATGATGAACGCCGCCCGCACAGCTCCGAAAGCCCGCGGCGTCGACCACCTCGAACTCGCGCTGCTCACCGGCGACACCATCGGACACCTCGCCGACCGGCTCGTCGAGATGAGCGCCGGGCCGGGACGCGGCTTTTTCGCCCGCGACGGGGCCAATATCCGCCAAGCGGGCGCAGTCGTCTTGTTCGGCACCCGACGCGCGACACTGGGGCTCGACTGCGGGTGGTGCGGGTTTCCGACCTGTGCGGCCAAGGAACAGCAAGCTCCGGGGGCGCCGTGCGCCTTCAATATGAACGACCTCGGGATTGCCGTGGGGTCGGCAGTCTCGGTCGCTGCCGACCACCGGATGGACTGCCGCGTGATGTACTCGATCGGAGTCGCGGCGCGAGATCTCGACCTGCTGCCGGGCTGCCACGCCGTACTGGGGGTGCCTTTGAGCGCCGGCAGCAAGAACCCTTTCTTCGACCGAAAACCGCTGTGACCGTTATCCGAACCGGTTGCGCAGCCAGGCCCGAACTCTTTTGAGAGTCCGGGCCTGGCTTTTTTCTCCCCGTGCCACGCCCGTCCGATATCTGACAAAAAATTCGACTAATCGGTTTGTATATCTGTCGTTTGCCGAAATAATCGTCACATTTTTCTCTGCGGCCGAATTTCAATCCGGCCGGAAATTTCGTTTCTTTGTGCTACTCGGCAAACCGTACTATTTACCAACCTCTTCATATCATTTTCGACCATGTCCGTCATAGCCTACCTGCGCGTCAGCACCGACAAACAGCACATTGAGAACCAGAAAGAGGAGATCCGTCGATTCGCCCGGATCCGCGACCTCGCCATCGACCGGTGGGTCACCGAAACGGTCAGCGGCAAGACGCGGGACCGAGACCGGAAACTCGGCCCGCTGCTGCGGCGCATGCAGAGCGGAGATACGCTGATCGTGACCGAAATTTCGCGCCTGAGCCGCACGCTCACCGACCTGATGTCGATTCTGGGCCGATGTCTCGAAAAAAACATCGTCCTCTACAGCACCAAAGAAGGATACGCTTTCGACAACAGCATCAACAGCAAGGTGTTGGCTTTCGCTTTCGGCCTCGTGGCCGAGATCGAACACAACCTGATGTCGCTCCGGACGAAAGAAGCGCTCGCTCTCCGCAAGGCCGAAGGCATCCATATCGGACGGCCGTACGGCACGGACGTCAAGAAACGCATCCTGATCGACAACCGCCACGCCATTGCGGACATGTTGCGTCAGGGGCGCACGGTGAGCCACATCTGCCGCACGTTCAATGTCTCGCGCACGGTCTACTACACTTTTCGGCGCGAGTACCGATTCCCGGAATAGCAGACGGGGCAGGACGCCCCGTCTGTTCGGTGAGTCCTGCCCCGTCCGTATTGCCGCCGCCGCTCCTATAGCTCGGCCAACTCGACTTCGCAAATCCGACCGCGATCGCTGAGGATCAGGATGCGCAGGTCGCTCGACGTCGCGCCGTCGAACCGGTAGCGCTCCGTCTCGCCGTTGTTCATCCGGCTCTTGCCGCGCCACACGGGGATGAAGAGACCGCCGCCGCTCGAAAGCTGGATCTCGAACTCCACCGGCTCGCCCTCCGCCCACGCGATCCCGATCTCCGACGGCTTCGCCCCGCTGCGCAACTCATAGGTGATATACTGGTTTTTCGTCCCCTCCCAAGCGGTCTGCGGGTCGCCGTCCACGGTGTAAATCGCCCGCCCGTCGGCCACGCTCGCCGACACCTTCGCCGCCAGCGCCCCCTTGCGCTCCGTCGCCCGCATCTCCCGCAGCCGGCCGGCCTCGACCACCGTAAAGTCGCGCCGCAGCCGGATATCCTCCGACGAGGCGCCGATCATCACCGTGAAGTCGCCCGGCTCCACCGTCCAGTTGTAATCCTTGTCGAGGATCTCCAGGTCGCGCGGACAGAGCTCGAACTCGACTATCCGGCTCTCGCCCGGCTTCAAGTGCACCCGCTCGAAGCCCCGGAGCACCTTTTCGTAGGCCATCACAGAAGAGAGCCGATCATGCAGATAGAGCTGCAAGACTTCGTCCCCGGCCCGGTCGCCGGTATTGGTCACGGTGCACGAGACAGTCAGCCCCTGATAGGGGGTGACCACAGTGTCGGAGAGTTGCAGGTCGCTGTAGGCGAACGTCGTGTAGCTCAGTCCGAAACCGAACGGATACAACGCCCCGTTGACCCGTGCCCGATGGCTGCGCGGCCCGTTGGCTCCCCACGAGTCGCTCTGGGCCGACGGCAGCGTCGGGAAGTTGAACGGAATCTGCCCCACGCTCCGCGGGAAAGTCACCGTCAGCTTGCCGCCCGGATTGTAGTCGCCGAAGAGCACTTCGGCCACCGCCGTCCCCCCGTGCCGCCCCGGATACCACGCCTCCACGATGGCCGGCACATACCGATCCGCCCAGTTGATCGAGAGCGGCCGGCCGTTGATGAGGACGAGAATCACCCGTTTCCCCTGCGCCTTGAGCGGCGTAATAGCTTCCAGCAACTGCTGCTGACGGCCCGGCAGGTCGAGGCTCGACCTCGACTTGTTCTCGCCGCACGTCCTCGTTCCCCCGCCCAAAACCATCACTACGACATCCGCCTCCGCGGCCGCTTTATATGCCACATCGATACTGTCGCGTTCCGCCTGCGTCAGCGGATAGTCCATCAGCTCCGAGTCCGGCCAGTTGTCGTCCACCAGCTCGCACCCCTTGGCATACGCCACCTCGACCCCCTCCGGCACCGCCGCCCGAATGCCCTCCAGCACGCTCACCGGCTCCACGGCGTTGGGCCCGTAACGGGCCGTCACGAAGTCCGTCGCCCGGGCGTTCGGCCCGATGACGGCAATGCGCCGCACACTGTCCCGACAGATCGGCAGCGTGTTCGCCTCGTTCTTGAGCAGCACGATGGACTCCAGCGACATCTGCCGGGCCACCTCCTCGTTCTCCTCGCTGCACACCTCGGCATCCGCCGCCCGCAGGTCGTTTTTATACGGGTTGTCGAACAGGCCGCACAGAAATTTCACCCGCAGAATGTCCCGTACCCTGTCGTCGACCGTCTCCTCGCTCAGCGCCCCCTCGCGCACCAGCTCGCGCAGCGGCACGATGAACGAATCCGGCGACCGGAACGTACACCGCACGTTGAGCCCCGCCTCGACCGCCTGCCTCACCGCCTCCTTCATATCCGCCGCCGTAAAGTGCTTGCTGTAAAGGTATTCCACCGCGTCACTGTCCGACACCACGTAGCCCCGGAACCCATACCTCCCCCTCAACACCTCCGTCAGCCAGTAGCGGCTGCCCTGCACCGGTTCGCCGTCGAAGTCGTTGTACGAGCTCATGATCCCCAGCAGTCCCGCCTCTCGGATCACGCGGCCGAACGGATAGACATGAATCTGCTCCATCTCCCGTCGCGACATCTGGGGGTTGTTCCTCGCCATCCCTTCGCGCGCGCCCTTGCCGTTGCTGTATCCCACGAAGTGTTTGGCCGTAGCCGCCACCCCCTGCGACTGGATGCCGCGCACCAGCTGAATCCCCAGCTCCGCCACCAGGTAAGGCGACTCGCCGTAGACCTCTTCGTAGCGGCCCCACCGCTGGTCGCGCCCCACGTCCAGAATCGGCGCATAGACATTCGTATAGCCCAACGCCCGCGCCTCGCGCCCCTCGATCTCGCCCATCCGGTAGACCAGCTCCCGGTTCCACGTGTGCCCCACCCCCAGTTGGGTGGGGAAATTAGTCGCCTTGAAGCTCTCCACCCCGCGCAGCCCCTCGTTCGTGAAATCGACCGGAATCCCCAGCCGCGTCTCCTCCACAAAGAACCGCTGCACCTCGTTGATCGCCCACGCATGGTTCGACGCCGGCCACACATACGGATTGCTCCGGTTGCGCCGCCCCGGCGGGTAGCCGTTCAGATGCTCGTCGATGGCGCCGATGCCGTCTTTCCAGATGCGGTCGGTCTTCCACTCCGGCTTCGGCAGATCGTCGGTCAGCACGCGGCCGTAGCCGTAGAGCGTAGCCATCTGGGCGGTCTTCTCGTCGAGGTTCATCTGCGAAAGGAGATCTTCCACCCGTCGGTCGACCGGCTGCGTCGGGTCTTCGAAAATATCTTTCTTCCCGTTTTTGTTGAAGTCGATCCATCCGTTTCGGTAGATGTCGCCCCGTGGCTTATACTCGGGACGGATCACCGGTTTTCCCGCTTTGTCGAACCCCTGTGCGGCGGCGCTCCCCGCCAGACATGCACAGAACAGGGCCGGCAAGAGCATGGTCTTTCTTCTCATAAAATCAAAGATTTGGTGTTAGTAGCGGGACAAAGATAGCCACTTTTTCCCTCCACCGCCCCACATCCGGGGTGCGGACACCGGACGCAGAGATATAAAAGGGGATACAAAAAAGCACGGGGAAGAACCACCATCCCCGTGCCCCGCGCCCCGTCTCGCCGGAGGGGGCGCTTCCGAATAAAAACCTTACACTACTAAAGTTTTTACCTGTTATTTATTCACCGGAACCACCTTCGAGACGTACGGCCCCTGTGCCCGGTCCGTCATTTGATATTGGAAAGTACCGTCTGCATTGTAGCAATCCACTGTACCCGGGCCGGTGTATCCGGAATTGATCACGAACAGTTCTTCGGTCAGCGGATTGGCCGAAATGCCGTAGACCGAGTTGCCGGGCGCTTCCGCCAGAAAATCGGCCACGGCGTCGGTCGCCAGATTGATTTTCCGGGACGATCCCGTGTAGGTCTCCCAGCTGAAATGTACGGTGTAGAGGTAGTCTCCGAGCACGGCCATGCTCGACACGGTCACGTCCGGAAAAGTATAATCCACCCTGTTTTGTTTCGGGTCGATCCGATGGAGCCGCGCGTCTTCCAGCATGGTCGTCCACGAGTCGTCGTAGACGGCCGAAGTCGTCAGGTACAACCGCCCGGCGCCGACCGTCAATCCGACGGGATTGGTCGGCGTCGTAATCTGCGCCTCTTCCGTAAATGTCGGAATGTCGATCACCGACACGGTATTTCCTTTGGATTGCAGCCCTGTCGGGGTAGCGTTGTTGGCCACATAGATTTTGTCGTTCCACACGGCGATCCCCTCGCAATACTTGCCGTTCACGGCAGCCGTACCGGTCACGGTCAGGGACAGCGTGTCGATCCGCACGACTTCGCCCTTATACGACGAGACGTAGACTTTTCCGTCGTGCGCCGCCAACGAGCGCGCTCCCTCGACTGCCAACCGTTTCCGGACTTTGCCGTCGGCCGCTCCCAGTACGACCACTTCGCCGCTGCCGTTCAGAGTCACATAGGCCATCGTCCCGTAGATCGTCATGTCGTTGGGCAAATCGCCCAGCTCGTCGCCCGGGTTCTGCATTCCGAAATAATCCGGCGTAAAATGTTTCGTTGCGATGTCGTAATACCCCAATGTCGCGTTTCCGCCGCTCTGCGTACCTTCGTTGAGGACGTAGTATCCGATGGTTTCGGTGGGTTCGTGGGGCAGGGGCACTTTGGGCCCTTTGTCGTCTTTACAGCCGAAGAGCAACAATGCGGCACTGAGTGCCGTCAGGAGGTTGATTTTTTTCATCTTTTTTCGTGTGAGTTAAAAATGGTTTCCAAACGACTTGTGCCGCTGTCGGAAACTGCATCGAACCCGGACGAAAATCGACCTTCCGGCCGGTACGACGATCGTACGGCCGTTCTCTGTCGTTCTTCTCCGCGCACACGAAACCGCGCGCACAGAGATCGACTCTCCTTCTTCGGAAATCCCAGAAAAATAAGGTAAAAAATCGTGGCGTTCTCCGGCTCTAAATCCTCGAAAGCGGACAACAAGGGTACGGCAAGGCAGGTCTTCTGACTTACCCCCGAGCGACGGGCCGCGCCTTCCCATTCCGGAGCGTCTGTCGGCTCAGAGCCGGCGAGAGTCCTCACGAACAGTGGCGTATACAAGATTGCCCGTCACCCGATTTGTCGGTATCGCACACGCGAAGTACCGAGGGGTTCACAGCAGCGGGACTGTCCGGGATTCTCACCCGGTTCCCTTTTGATCGCCGCCCTCCGACCGTCCGTTTCGGAGTGGAGAACTTCGGCGAACCATTGCCGACACAAAGATAGATTTCTTTTTCCGAACTCGCCAAATCTCCCGCCTTCTTTTTTTGTAGAGCGTGGTTCATGCGGGGGATGGCGTACATGAGGATAAGTAGAGGCAGCTGTGCGTTGGAATAGAGGTTGTTAAGACCGAAGCTGTCATAGCGAAACGTAAGTTTCGCCCGTCCCCGCACCCGTTGGGTGCTTTATTAGGATTTTCTCCGCCTTACGTAAGTGGGGCCGTCGGCAGCTTGAGGATGCGTAAGCATCCGTCTAAAGTTTTTCTGGTTCTCTTTGTTCAC
>NZ_CAQIVA010000066.1:0-6951 GCF_948810725.1 uncultured Rikenella sp. | reverse complement strand
ATTCAACGCGTTTGAATGATTTTCTTCTTCAGCGATCGCGCGCGGATGAGCTTTGACCCGCCTCGAACTGTTCCTTTTGTTCACAAAAGAAGCCGAAAAAACTTTAGACGGATGCTGCGCATCCTTAAGCTGCCGACAGCCCTGTTCTTCGATGCGCGCCGAGGAAATCTTGTCAAAACACGCAAGCGCATTTTGACGATTTCCCTCTTAAGGCGGAGCGCGCGATTAGTTTGAGGGGACTGCGCTCGGGCCGCGCGGGCCCCACGTCCCGTGGACGGGAAATGCTTGCGCATTTCAACTGGCCGCCTCTACCCCCATTCTCTGTCCGCGCGCTGGCGGAAATCTTATTCAACGCGTTTGAATGATTTTCTTCTTCAGCGATCGCGCGCGGATGAGCTTTGACCCGCCTCGAACTGTTCCTTTTGTTCACAAAAGAAGCCGAAAAAACTTTAGACGGATGCTGACGCATCCTCGAACTGCCTCAGCCCAAAAAACGCACGGTGCTAGCGACGCAAGGTCAGGGTGATCTCGGTGCCGGGGCTGAATGAGGTGCCGGGGGACAAAGACTGGACGCGAACGGTGCCCATCCCTTCGAATTTCGGCTTCAATCCGGAGCTCTCGGCACGCTCCAGGGCTTCGATCAGGGTCAATCCCCGAAAGTCGGGAACGCCGGAGTCGGTGCTGATCGAAACGGGGGGCGAAACGACGACTCGGCCGCCGCTGTCGATCGCGGCACGACCTTCGTAGGGCAGACGGGGGGCGCCCATCACGTGTAGCTCGCGCAACAGGCTGTCCAGGGCGGTGGCGGAACCGGAAAGGGCGTTCAACATGGGGTCGAAGCTCTGGGGACGGGTCACGACGCGGTTGGTCACGTTGTAGTGCATCGAAAATACGCGGTCGGCGACGGTCTTGAACAGGGGGCCGGCAAGCGAACCGCCGTAGTAGGTCTTCTGGGAGTTCTCGGAGTGGTAGGTCTTCAGGGCGACGACGATCGAATACTTGGGACGGTCGGCGGGCAGGTAGCCGGCGATGGATCCGAGGTAGTGGCGGCCGCCGCTGCGGCTCACGTAGCCGTGGCGGCCGATAGCCACCTGGGCGGTACCGGTCTTGGCGGCGACGCGGTATTTCGGATTCAGCAGCAGGCGGCCGGTGCCGTTGGTCACGGCGCCTTCCATGGCGCGCTGGACGCCCCGAAGGGCGGTCTTCGAGCAGATGGCGGGGTTCAGGGTGTCGGTCGGAAAACGCAGGACGGTCTTGTCGTATTGGCGGAGTTCGCGCACGAACATGGGTTTGACCATCACGCCGTCGTTGGCGACGGCGTTGAAGAGGGTCAGGGTATGGATCGGGGCGAGACGCAGGGCGTAGCCGTAGGACATCATGGTGAGGGTAGTACCGTCCCAGCCGTTCCGGATGGCGGGGTGTTTGATGAGGGGTTTGGCTTCGCCGGCGAGCTGGAGGTCGAGGGGTTTGTGGATGCCGATCCGGTTCAGGGCGTTGACGAATTTGGCGGGCTGGCTGCCGTAGGCGCGGTTCACGGCTTTGGCCATGCCGATGTTGGAGGATTTCTCGAAGACTTGCTGGAGGGTGAGGCGGCCGAAGCCGCCGATGTGGGAGTCGACGACGCGGACGGGGCCGATCTGTTCGACGCCGTTGCCGGTCTCGATGGGGGTGGAGAGGGGCATGTGGGCGTCGTCGAGCAGGGCGATCAGGCCGGCGAGCTTGAAGGTGGAGCCGGGTTCCATGCTCATCCCGATGACGTAGTTGTAGTCTTCGACGAGGGTGCCGTCGGAACGCCGGGTGACGTTCGAGAGGGCTTTGATGTCGCCGGTCTGCACTTCCATGACGGCGACGCAGCCCCAGTCGGCTTCGACTTCGACGATCCATTCGCGGAGGGCGCTCTGAACCATGTCCTGCATCTCGATGTTGAGGGTGCTGACGACGTCGTAGCCGTCGATGGGGTCGATGTTGCGGTCGCTGGCGATGGGGGTCCAGAAGTTGCCGGAGATCTTCTGTTTGAGCATCTGGCCGGGTTCGCCTTTGAGGTAGTTGTCGAAGCCGCCTTCGATGCCGAGTTTTACGCCCCACTGGTTGACGAAGCCGAGGGTGCGGCGGGCGAGTTCGCCGTGGGGGTTGACGCGGCGGTTGCTCTCGATGGCCATGAAGCCGCCGCGGTTGGCGCCGAGGCGGAAGAGGGGAAAGCGGCGGATGGTCTGGAGTTCGAGGAAGTTGACTTTCCGGCGGGTGATCAGGTGGAACCGCTTGCGGGCGGTGTGGGCGTCAAGGAGTTCTTTGCGGTACTCTTCGGGGGTTTTGTCGCCGAAGAAGTCGGAGAGGCAGGTGCTGAGGGAGTCGACTTTGTCGAAGAAGCGTTGCTCGCTGAGGCCGCCGGCGGCCATGTCCATCCGAAGTTCGTAGTAGGGGATGGAGATGGCGAGCAGGCGGCCGTCGTCGGAGTAGATGTTGCCGCGGGCGCCTTCGACGATCTCGGTGCGGTAGCTGTATTTGTCGGAGAGGTCGCGGAGGGTGGCGCCGTCGGTGCCGATCTGGAGCCAGACGATGCGACCGAGGACGGCGAGGCCGGTGAAGAGGAAGAGGACGTACAAGACTTTGACGCGCCGCAGGATGGCCTCTTTGATGGGGCTTCGCTGGGGGGCGACGGGGGTCTCGGGCTCGGCGGTATGGGGGGATTGGCGGGCCATGGGGGGATTGGGTCTCTGGGGGGGGTTATTCGTCGATGGTGTGGGGGGAGGTGTGGTCGAGTACGAGCGGGATTCGGTATTCGCGCAGGAGGCGTTCGATTTCGCTCTGCCGGGTGAGGGTCATCCGAACGGCGGAGGAGGTCACGGCGCGGGTCTTGAGTTGTTTGAGCTCTTCGGAGATCCGATCCAGTTCGTTGTGTTTGTGCTGGATGTGGAAGCCGTTGGCGATATAGAGGAGCATCAAAAAAACGACGTAAACGATCACGGGCAGGCGGCGGGTGAACTCTTCCTGGGTGAGGATGCCGCCGGTGAAGAATTGGCCGATCCGGAGGCCGCTGCGTTTCCGGGGCTGAGGGGGGGTGTCGTCGCCGGCACGGGAGGGGGGGGCGAGAGGGGACTCTTCGGCGATGTCCGGGTCTTCCTCTTCGGGGCTGGGCGGGCTGTCGGGTTCGCGCCAGTCGTCGGGCATGGTGCCGCGGGCCGGACGGTAGTTCCGGTCGGAAAACTCGGGGGAGGTGTATCGGGAGGGGCGTCTCATCGCTGGGCGGCACGGGGCCGGGGGAAAAACGGGTTCAGGGGCGGATTTGTTGTCCGGTGCGCTCGGCGACGCGCAGTTTGGCGCTCCGGGCGCGGGGGTTGCGGTCGATTTCGGCGGCGGTGGGGAGGATCACTTTGCCGACGGGGACGACAGGGGTGGAGCTCTGGCCGTAAAAGTCGCGCTGGACGATGCCGTCGGGGGTGCCGCTCCGCATGAAGTTCTTGGCGAGGCGGTCTTCGAGGGAGTGGTAGGTGATGACGCTGAGCCGGCCGCCGGGACGAAGGAGCCGGATGGCTTGGGAGAGCATCATTTCGAGGGCTTGCATCTCGCCGTTGACTTCGATGCGGAGGGCCTGGAAGAGCCGGGCGCGGAAGCGGGACTCGCTGCCGCGGGGGGTGACGCTCTCGGTGGCGCGCAGCAGGTCGTCGATCCGGGCGAATGGCCCGGCGGTCTCGCGGTAGCGCACGATGGCGTTGGCGACGCGGTAGCACTTGTCGAGCTCTCCGTACCGCCCGAAGAGGGTGGCGAGCCGGGCGGGGTCGTAGGTGTTGAGCAATTCTGCGGCGGTTTTGGAGCTGCCGTGCTGGTTCATCCGCATGTCGAGGGGGCCGTCGAACCGAAAGGAGAAGCCGCGGGAGGCGGTGTCGAAGTGGTGGGAGGAGACGCCGAGGTCGGCGAGGATGCCGTCTACGTGGTCGAATCCGGCGGCGCGTACGCAGCTGCGCAGGAAGCGGAAGTTGTTATGGATCAGGACGAGGCGGGGGTCGTCGGGGGCGTTGGCCAAGGCGTCGGCGTCCTGGTCGAAGGCGAGCAGGCGGCCGCGACGGCCGAGGCGGTCCAGCAGGGCGCGCGAGTGACCGCCGCCGCCGAAGGTGACGTCGACGTACACGCCGTCGGGACGGAGGGCGAGTCGGTCGAGGCTCTCGTGGAGCAGGACGGGTTGGTGGTATTCGGACATGGGGCTCTCGGGCTGGGTGCGATTCCGTTTAAAGTGACAAAGTTACGCTTTTTTAGCGAGGTGGGGAGGGGCGGCGGGGAGATTTCTTCGGGGAGCGGGAGCGGGGTTTGGTTTTGTGGGGAAAGGTCTCTATTTTTGTCGCGATCGTTTCGGGTAGCCGGGTCGTAGTTCGTACGGTGCGGCTGAAAAGGGAACCCGGTGGAAGTCCGGGACAGTACCTGCTGCTGTGAGTCCGCTGAACGGTCTGTCGCACTCTTGGCCACTGGCGCGTCGGCGCGCCGGGAAGGCGCGGCGGACGGGACGAGTCAGAAGACCTGCCGAAAGGATGTTTTCAACGTGATTTGCACCTGCGGGGTTTTCGGGTGGAGATCGGGCATACGACGACAATGGAAGGGACGGCTGGGCGGGATGGGTTTCCCGGGGGTCGGAAGTTCCTCTTCGGCGGCGGAGGGGTGGTTGTGCGGAGGGGCGCTGCCCTACTCTATCCTGTTTCTCTTTTTCGAACTCTCTCCCTCGGTCGGTGCGGTTTCTGACGATGATGAAAAAAACAAGGGGACATATCCGGGCGCTGGGGCTCGCGGCGTTGGCGCTGGCGATGGGCGGCTGCATGAAGTGGGACTATGGCGCGACGGAGGAGGTGGCGCTGCCGGAGGGGGGGCTGTTCGTCCTCAACGAGGGCAATTTCCAGTATGGGAATGCTTCGCTGTCGTATTACGATCCGAAGACGGGAAGAGGTGAAAACGAGCTCTTTGTCCGCGCGAACGGGATGAAGCTGGGGGATGTGGCGCAGTCGATGGTGGTCAGGAAGGGGGTGGGATGGATCGTGGTGAACAATTCGCATGTCGTTTTCGCGATCGATGTGCGGACGTGTCGCGAGGTCGGACGCATCACGGGCTTCACGTCGCCGAGATATATTCATTTCGTGTCGGACGAGAAGGCGTATGTGACGCAGTTGTGGGACAATCGCATCTTTATCGTGAATCCGAAGCGGTTCGAGATCACGGGATATATCGAGTGTCCGGGGATGACGATGGAGACGGGGTCGACGGAGCAGATGGTGCAGGCGGGGAGGTATGTCTATGTCAACGGGTGGTCGTACCAAAACCGAATCCTGAAGATCGACGCGGAGCGGGATGTGGTGGTGGACGAGCTGGCGGTGGGGATTCAGCCGACGTCGCTGGCGATGGACAGGTACGGCAAGCTGTGGACGATTACGGACGGGGGAATGGAGGGGAGCCCTTACGGGTATGAGGCGCCGGCGCTCTATCGAATCGATCCGGAGGGGCTTCGGATCGAGCGGAGGTTCGAGTTCGGGCGGGGAGACCGGGGGTCGGAGGTGCAGCTGAACGGGACGAGAGATACGCTGTACTGGATTAACGGGGATGTCTGGAGGATGCCGGTGACGGCGGAGGGGTTGCCGGAGGGGCCGTTCCTGGAGGAGGCGGGGACGATCTATTACGGGCTGACGGTCGATCCGATCCGGGGCGATGTCTATGTGGCGGATGCGATCGATTACCAGCAGCCGGGGATGATCTGCCGCTATTCGGCGGGGGGGGAGCTGATCGACCGGTTCTACGCAGGAATCACGCCGGGGGCTTTTTGCTGGTGGATAAACGGAGGGGGGCGATGAGGGGAAAGGGTTGGATACTGGGAATACTCGGGGGGCTGGCGGGGCTGGCTCTGCCGGCGGCGGCGCAGGACGGAACGGAGGGGGGAAAGGAGCGGCTGCTGAGGACGGAGGTGGTGACGGTGAGGGGGCGGAGGCCGCTGAAGGAGATCGGGATACAGCGGACGAGGTTCGACAGTGCGGCGCTCAGGGGAAATGTGGCGCTCTCGATGGCGGATGTGCTGACGTTCCATTCGTCGATCTTCGTCAAGAGCTACGGACGGGCGACGCTCGCGACGGTGGCGTTCCGGGGGACGTCGCCGTCGCATACGCAGGTGACGTGGAACGGGATGAGGATCAATAATCCGATGCTGGGGATGACGGATTTCTCGATGATTCCGGCGTTCTTCATCGACGAGGCGTCGCTGCTCCACGGGACGTCGTCGGTCGACGAGGCGGGCGGTGGCTTGGGGGGGGCGGTGAGGCTGGGCACGGGGCCGGCGGGAACGGAGGGGGTCGGGTTGCAGTACGTTCAGGGAATCGGGTCGTTCCGGACGTTCGACGAGTTCCTGAGGCTGACGTATGGGGCGCGGAGGTGGCAGGTGTCGACGCGGGCGGTCTGCGCTTCGTCGCCGAACGATTACAAGTATCGGAATCGGGACAAGAAGGAGAATATCTACGACGAGGAGATGAATATCGTGGGGCAGTATTACCCGACGGAACGGAACCGGAGCGGGGCGTATCGGGACATACATGTGTTGCAGGAGGCGTACTACACGGCGGAGAACGGGGACCGGGTGGGGCTGAGGGGGTGGTATCTGAATTCGAACCGGGAGCTGCCGATGCTCACGACGGAGTACGGCGACGAGACGGAGTTCGAAAACAGGCAGCGGGAACAGACGTTCCGGGGGGTGGTGTCGTGGGAGCGGAGACGGGAGGGATGGAAGGCGGAGGCGAACGGGGGGTATCTCTACACGCGGATGGCGTATGACTACAAACGAGATGTGGGAAACGGGACGATGGCGGCGATGACGCGCTCGCGGAGCCGGGTGCAGACGCTCTACGGGCGGGCGAGGGGGGAGTATTACGGGGGGAGGAAATGGCTGTTCGCGCTCGATCTCTCGGCGCATCAGCACTGGGTGGAGAGTGC
>NZ_CAQIVA010000065.1:0-7460 GCF_948810725.1 uncultured Rikenella sp. | reverse complement strand
GCCGCGCTCCGGAAAACGATGCTGACGGAGCAGCGCGAGACGCCGTGGCTGAAGTTCCTCGACGACGACCACCAGATACTGCCGTTCGTCGCCCCCGACCTCTGTATGTCGGTGGGCAGCACGCTCGCTTTCCGCCTCAAAGGCTTCGACCTGCTGGAAGCGAAAGGGTAAAAGCAGAGCGGCCCGGAAAGTTCCGGGCCGCAGTCAGATAAAAAAGGCCATAGCGAGACGAGATGCGGAGCATCGAAATTACATAACCAATGCGAACCGAAGCCCCAATGCCTCAGAAATTTGCAGAAAAGTAGACAGCTGCATATCTGTCTCCCCGCGCTCCAACAAAGCAATATATTCTCGTTTCTTACCAACCATATCCGCCAACTGTTGCTGTGTAATTCGCGCTTGTTTGCGTGCCTGCTTGAGTATTTCGCCATAGTACCAAGCCTGTGCTTTCGCATCGAATTCTTCACGCGAAACGGTGCCTTTCGCACCATATTCGCGTTCAAACATCTCTTCTGCCGTAGGAAGATGTTTGAGTTTGTTCATATCGATTTTTGTTCTCATTACTCTAAACTGTTTAAGATTTTTTGGGCATTATTAATTTCTGTTTTATAATCTTTCGTAGACTTTTTCAGAAATCCATTCAACAAAACGATCTGCTCCGCCTCGATAAAATTTTCATGATCAATCGTAAAAAGAATCACCCGATATTCGTTACCAACCGAAATCCGAAGTTCATAAAAATCCGTATCCACCAGCTTCTTAACGAGCTTCGTATTGACAACCTTGATTTCCGCCATGACATTCATGGCATATTTCACTTTGTTCTGCACATTTGCAGGTAACGATTCATAAAAGGTATCGAATTCCGGTGTTCTTATTATCGTTCTCATGTGGCAAATGTAATATATTTATTACAAACAGCAAATACCTTACCAAAATCCTGTACTTTTGTTTCCCGGCCGGCGGGAAAAGAAAAAAGCCCGGAATCATCTTCCGGGCCGCTCTATTAACAGATACCGAGTATCAGATCGGCGTCGATATTCAATTCGTGATGAATCGTTCTTGCAATTTTTAGTGTCGGTTCGCTCTTGCCTGTCAGGTACTCACTGATCCGCGAAGGGCTAACCCCTAACTTCTCGGCCAGTGCTTTTTGGCTCAAGTGCATCTCCGCCATCCGAAGACGGATCAGTTCGGCCAACGTCGGTGCCTTGATTGGATAGTGTTCCTCGTCGTAATCGGCGACCAAATTCGAGAGCAATACCAATTCGACAGAATTCTTGTCAGGCAAAGGCGTCTCTTCAGTCACCAACGGAAGCAATTCTTCGATTCGTTCCATTACAGCATTGTACTGCATTTCATTCTCGATCCGTGCCATACGTTAAATTTTCATAACCGGGTACTGCCGAACAACGAAATCACATAACCGCCGAAGATCTCACTTACAGAGAGGCTGTTTGCATAATTTTTCCGCATTCGTGCAACGCAGCTTCGATCTTAGCTCGCTGCATTTCCGATGGTTTTTTACGCCCCGCGATATACGAAGCCATCAGACTCTGAGGAATATTGATCATCCGGGCAAACTGCGACACATTGATAAATGGCATCGCTTTGAAAGCCTGCGCAATCGGATTGACCGGTTCCCGCTCTTCATAAGTGAAGCTTTCGAGACTGATATCCTCGTCGATCTCGTCCCAACGCAAAGCATCACCGAATTTGTCGATCTTATATGCAGCGCGTTGTTCATCCGTAGCAGCTTGTAACCGAGGATACCACAGCAATGACTGCCACAGTTCGACTCCCGTATCGGTTCGGATGAATATCTTTTCATCTTTGAACCATATTTTTGTTATTTTCATGACTCTCTGAAAAAATTATTCCATTCATTCACGAAGTTCTCCCGATTTTCTTCAAGGATAGCTTCGGCCAATTTGATATCTTTAATCTTCACACCTTTGTTTTCCACCAATTTGACATCCGTCTCGATCTCAAATTTCGCTTTTCCGTCTCCGGTTTCAATATGGACGTGAATAGGGAGGTGTTCACGCGAATAGAAATAGAATCGAATTCCGAAGATAATCAAGAGAGTAGGCATTATGAATCGTATTTGTTACAACAAAGATAGGTAATAAATTTATAACCTACAAATGTTAGGCCGAAAAATAAAGGAGAGATAGGTACTTTTGTTTCCCGGCGGAAAAATGCTACATTTGGACAAACTAAATCACATTGAGCATGGAAGATACAACTACTCTTTTTATCGTTCTCGGCTGTATTGCCGTTGTTGTTTTGCAGATCATTATGATTGCCAAATTCTTTCAAATGGCGGCAGATATTCGAAATCTGCGGAATGTGGCATTCACCGATTATCAAGAACGTCATTCGCCGAAATGGAAGTCTGATAATTCACCTTTTTCTGAGGTTAAGGTACCTCCTTATGTACAAGGAGATGGAGATGTAATATTTTTTGAAGACGGAAAGCAAGGCATTATTTATCAGGAATTCGGAACATTCAGTTTTATAGATAATGACGAGATCCAAGTGTTCTGCCACTCCAAAAAAGAAGCTATCCGAGGACTGTACCACGCATTATCTCAACAAAAAGAATCAGAGAACTAAGCAAACGCCCCGAAAATTTTTTCGGGGCGTTTCTTTTGGATATTCGGAAAGAATCGCCATCTTTGCATTGCTATACATTTATGATGGGCTGTGAAGCCCACCCTTTTTTCAAGCGGTGGATTTTTTATATCCATACGCAACATATCTAAACGCTTCGGCGCGCACCCCCGTGCGAAAGGTTAATGCCTTCGCTAAGCCCATCATAAGGTGTATAGCAACGGGACAGGCGCGCCGTTTTTTATTCGTGCCTTAAAATGCTATACACCAATGAAAACCAACCGAAGACTACAGGTGTCGCCTGTATCGAAGTTCGAGAGTCTTATTTCACGGCTCGAACAGATCCGCAGGGAGTTCTATCGTCAGATTCCCGACTCCGACGAAATCGACCAGAACACTTTCGAGAACGCCATCAACGAGGCGCAGACCGTCATCGGTGTGTGCATAGCACAGCAACTGGTAGACCGTTGCCGGCGCGAGAAAGGAGGGCGCGCGTTATGAGAATCGTTACTTATATTCCCTCTGCACGACCGCCGTTCCCGGCCGCTTACGTACACGTCACCGTCTCCTGCGACCGGACGCAGACATTGCCGGCGTTCAGTTGCCGGACATCCTACTACTTCTACGAAGAGTTGTTCGAGCGCATCTTTTTGATCCAGCGCGATCGGAACTTTGCCGACATGCGGATTCTCGTTACGTTGCACGATGGGCGTCGGTTCGAATGGGACAGGGAGCGGGCTTTGCAATGCTTTACCCGGCTCAAGCCCGACCCGCGCCGGTTACTGGATATGTTACCTCCGATCGTTTAATTTTCATACCTTTCAGACATGAACGATCAGGAACAAGAGAAGATCATCGAGGCGACGGTGGCCGTGCTTTCGGAGACGTTCGCTCCGGCCTCGTCGATCGACGAGAGCGCAAAGCGATACACGTCGGCGCAGCTGGTGCAGGCCATCTACGAACTGACCGGCGTTTCACCCAGTATTGAGATGTTGTATCAGATTATGACGGAGTGTGGTTACCGCTACGTCGTCGATGAGACCTCAGCCTCGCTGCGATACGTCTGGCTGTTGCAATATCGCGGATAATTTCGTAACTTTAAGAAAAGGAGGAATCGCTATGGGAACGTTTTTCTGGGGATTGATCGGCATTCTGATTCTCGTGGGAATCGGTCGGGCGATCTACGACTGGTTCCGGAAACAGCCGGAACCCGATTGGCACGATATTTATGGTCATCAGGATTGGGTACCTCATAAATCCAACGGCAAGATGAGTTCTGACAAACCGTATACTTCGCCTTTCAAAGAAGAGATCCGCACAGATGAGAATGGTGACCAGATTATCCGATTTGAATGCCCGAACCCGGCAACGGCGGATTTCGGTTTGATTCAGGAGTTTTTGGATCACGAGTTTTTCATGCCCAAGGTCGAACACTATTTGGGACTGGCCAAAGAGATGAATGCGCCGGCAGCGGTGATCGAGGCGATCGAAGAGAAGATCCGTCTCGATCGGGAACTCAGCCGGCGAATCATTGATCAGGAAATGGCGGAACTCGACGCAGAACTGGAACGGTCGAACCGTAATGCCGAATCGGAATACAAAATCAAACGAATGCTCGAAAGCGAATCGTAAAACGTTATTCGGTTTCTTTATGGTAGGGCCGACATCGCAAGGTGCCGGCCTTTTTTGTGTCCTTTCGCGAGGGGTCGCGGCGAAGCACCTTTGTGGTATGCTGACCAATCTATATACCCGCTCCACGCTGCTCAGTACCGTTGTCGCCGACTCGGCCAAAGAGATTATGCGGTTACTGCTGCAACGTCAGGCCGCCATCGCCTCGATGGACTACAACCGACGACGATCGCCCCATCTGTCCGATCTCCTTACCGGCATGCAGGCGCAGGTCGATTGCACGGACGACAAAGTGCAGATTCAGTTGAACTATCCGGCCACCATCCGCTTCCTTGACCTGAAGAAGACCAAGTATGGCAAAAAGAAGCGGGTCTATTCCCCCATCTATAACCGGCCTCTGTTCGGCCACCTGTACGGGCGCGGATATTCTCTGTCGAATGCGGTAAATATGGCTATTCAGCAGGAGTACCGGAACTATTTCGCCAATCTCCAGAACGTCATGAAAACCATCGATCTGTTATGAGCATCAAGAAAGAGATTATCGACACCGAAGTACGATCCTCCGGTTTTAAGAAGTTCCAAGAAGACATTATGCTCATGAATAAAAAAATCAATGAGTATAACGATGACTTGAAACGTCTGAACCACCAGAAAGACAAATTGATTTCCGCCGGGAAAAAGGAGTCGAAAGAATATCGGAATACCACCAAAGAGATTACTGCTGTCCGGAAGAACATCAAGCAGTTGAAAGATGCGCTGGATGCGAAGGAAAAAAGTGTATCCTTGACAGCATTGAGTTACAACCAGCTCAAGAAACGGGCGGCCGAACTGACCCGCCAGCTCTACAACATGTCCGAGGCCGCCGATCCGAAAGCCTTTGCCGATGCTCGCAACAAACTGAAGCAATATCAGGATCAGATGGCCAAAATGCAGCAGGGGATCAAGATGACCCAAGCCTCTTTTGGACAACAAAAACCGTCGATGTGGAGGAATCTGAAACAGTTGATCCCGATCGCTTCCATCGTCGGTATCGGGAATCAATTGAAAAACACGGCAGAACGAGCCATCGAGACTTATACGCGCTTGGACGATAAGATGGCCGATGTACAGAAAACCACCGGAATGACCAAAGAAGAGGTCAGAGCTTTGGATGCCGAGGTGATGAAAATCGACACCCGAACCTCTCGGGAAGACTTGCTCGATCTGGCTCGTGTCGCCGGGAAACTGGGGGTTGCCAAACCCGATGTCGAAGGTTTTGTTCGGGCTACCGATCAGATCCGTGTTGCGCTATCGGAAGACTTAGGCGGCGATGTCGAAGAGTCCATTCAGAAAATCGGAAAACTGACCAGTATTTTTCATTTGCGAGAAGAACTGGGGCTGGAGCGGTCATTACTTTCGGTCGGCTCGGCCATTAACTCTTTGGGAGCAGCTTCCGAAGCAAATGAAGGGTACTTGGTCGACTTTACGAATAGAACGGCAGGGGTGGCTCCGCAAGCTAAAGTATCTATTCAGAGTGTACTCGGTTTGGGTGCCACGCTCGACCAGCTCGGCCAATCGGCCGAGGTTTCCGGTACCACTTATAGTCAGGTGATGACCGAAATGTACAAGCGGACGGATCAGTATGCCAAGATTGCAGGGATGTCGGTGTCAGAGTTCAGCAAACTGCTGCGGGAGGATGCAAACGAAGCATTCCTGAAGTTTCTTGAGGGAGCGAACAAGGCTGGGGACATGGAGGCGATGACCAAAAATCTCGCAACGTTGAAGTTGGAGGGCACGCGGTCTACGCAGGTGTTGGGAGCATTGGCCGGTAACGTGGATCTGATTCGTCAACAACAGGCCCTCGCTAATGCAGAGTTTGCCAAAGCCACATCGTTGACCGAAGAGTATAATACCAAAAACGCTTCGGCGCAAGCGTTGATGGAGAAACGCCGCAAAGCGATTGACGAAGTGATCGCATCGCTCGGAGAGAAGTTGATGCCGTTTTGGTCTGAATTTTTAGGTCTCACGGCTGGTTTTGTGTCAATACTGAAAGCTGTGGTTAGCACCTTGATCGAATATAAGGGTGTGATTTTATCGGTTGCCACGGTAACTACTGGTTATATTGCTGTAAAGAAGCTCTTGCACTTCTACAGCAAAGCCAACCGCATTGCAATAGCCGAAGAGGTTTTGGCCATGAGAGCCAGTACAACAGCCACTGCTGGTGCGAGTATAGGGGCTAAAGCATTGGCCGTAGCCACGCTGGTGACATTTCAGTTCCGATCCGCAGCCGTAGCTGCTAAATCGTTCTTTGCATCCATCGGCCCCATTGGGTGGGCAATAACAGCTGCAACTGCACTGGTTGCTATCCTAAAAGGGTTAAAAACCGTTACGGCAGAAACCGCCCAAGTCCAAAAACAGTTGGGTGTGGCCATAGACACCGAAGTCAATAAATCGTTGGCCGAAGAGACCGGGCGATTGAATAGTTTGCGACGACAACTCATCGAATCAGAACCTCATTCTAAGCGCCGGGTAGAACTTATCAACCAACTCAAAAAAGAGTATCCAGACCTGTTAAAAAATATAAACTCCGAAAAAGTAACCTTGGATAAGGTGATTGGTTCGATCGATGAGTATGTGAAAAAATCCGAATCGCGGATTCGTCTTCATGTCATCGAACAAAAATATCTGAATAACTTGAAAGAGCTGGAAGATGCTAAGCTGAAAGGGGCGACGACAGGAGATAAGAGTGAATACTTTAAAGTGGCGGCTCGTATCAGGAGAGAAAATGAGATTTTGCTTGAACAATTGAAATATCAGCAAAATCTGGTCGCGTATTCAAAAGAGTATGCCGATCTCGTCAAAGAAAGAGATGAATTGAAACCGGATGTCTCGGTTGATAATCTGTTATCACGTACACCCATGAGTCAAGAGGAATATGAAGCTACACAGCAGGCCTTGGCCAATTCGACTCAACGAGCAGAACAAGCCATCAATTTGGTATCGTATGATGAGTATTTGAGCAATTTTGAAAACGCCGTGAAAGAGGCAGATTCGAAAACCGCCCGATTTGAAGCGATCAACGCTCGTATCAATGAAATTGAAACCAAGAAACCGACCGTCATAAATTCAACAACCGAAAATGATGGAGGTGGCAGTGATAAAGACAAAAAGACCAAATGGTCTCTCTCTTCCGACGAGTCTTATCTGAAAGCTAAGGCCGAGCTCCGGGAGAAACAGAT
>NZ_CAQIVA010000064.1:0-7940 GCF_948810725.1 uncultured Rikenella sp. | reverse complement strand
TACCGTTCCGCATCCTCGTCGCTCACATTGACCCAGAACTGGTAGAACTTATACGGCGACGTATATCGCGGATCGAGCCAGACATTACCGCTCTCGGTCTTGCCGAACTTCGTCCCGTCGGCCTTCTTGATGAGCGGGCAGGTCAGCGCGAAAGCCTCTCCGTTGGCTTTCCGCCGAATGAGTTCGGTACCGGTGGTGATATTCCCCCACTGATCCGATCCACCGAGTTGCAATTTGCAGTTTTTGGTTTCGTACAAGGTCAGAAAGTCGAATCCCTGCACGAGCTGGTAGGTAAATTCGGTGAACGACATCCCCTCTCCCTCGCCGTTGAACCGCTTCTTGACCGAGTCCTTGGCCATCATGTAGTTGACGGTGATGAGTTTCCCGATGTCGCGGATAAACCCGAGGAAGGTTTGGCCCTTCATCCAATCGTAGTTGTTCACCATTTCGGCCGCATTGGGCGCGTCGCTGTCGAAGTCGATCAGCTTGGAGAGCTGGGCTTTGATAGCGGTCTGATTGTGCCGCAAGGTCTCTTCGTCCAGCAGGTTACGTTCGAGCGACTTGCCGCTCGGGTCTCCGATCATACCGGTCGCTCCGCCGATCAGCGCCAGCGGTTTGTGGCCGCACCGTTGAAAGTGTTTGAGCATCATCACGCCCACGAGATGACCGATATGCAGCGAATCGGCTGTCGGGTCGAAGCCCAGATAAGCCGTAGTCATCTCTTTTTTGAGCTGTTCGACAGTTCCGGGCATCATATCGTGTATCATGCCGCGCCAGGTGAGTTCCTCGATAAAGTCCATCGGTTTTTGATTTTTTGTGCGTAAAGATAGCGTTTTTTCAGCCGTGTTGTGGCGGAATATTCGGGAAAGGCTCCGCCCCGGGCTACCGCATCCACGATGCGGGAGGGGCGATCGGCGTGGGTAACTACGGCTACAGTTGGTCGTCTGCGGTAAGCGGCATTAATGGGCGGCTTTTGTGGTTTCAAACACAAGGGCTCTCGCCCAATCCGGCGGACGGTCGTGCCTATGGTCGTCTGTTGCGTTGCCTCTCGGAATAAACGGTGCCGCTCGGCACTCGAAAGCTGGCTGGAGCTACCCCAAAAACAACGGATAGCCTTTATCCTCATATGGGTTGAATTTCTGCGGTTCGAATGAACCGCGCGGGCCGGACGCCTCCCCTCGGGAGGCCCGCAAACTCACGATGTTCGTTGCGTTCCGCCCGGGCGTCCAACCCGCCCCAAAGCACAGCCAATGCTCTGCCCCAATTCTGTCGGGTGCGGGCTGCGGCGTCCGGCCCGGGCATCGAAGATACCCCGCCGCAAGCCCGGCGACCTAAAGGTCGCATAAGCACAGCTCAAGGCTCAGCCACCAACACCACCCAAATCCAAGCCTCATGCTCGGCCCAACGCAGCGCAAAAACCGTAACCGGTTTTTACGCCTGAAGAACTGGCACGGTCCAGTCTCAGCCTCACTGCGGCTCCGCTGTCGCTCTGCCGCGTTTTCGCACGCCTTGCGCGATTCATTCTATTTCGGCTCACCGCCGAAATAGTTGAATCGCTCCTTTAGGCGGCGGCGCGCGATCCTGTCATTGCCCCGGCTAGAACTGTTCCTTTTGTGAACAAAAGGAACCGAAAAAACTTTAGACGGATGTTTACGCATCCTCCAGCTGCCGACGGCCCAACTCTTTGTTCGCGCGCCTGGGGAAATCTTGTCAAAACGCGCCAGCGCATTTTGACGATTTCCTTCTAAGGCGTGGCGCGCATCTTTGACTACAGAAGGGGACTGCGCTCGGGCCGCGCGGGCCCCACGTCCCGTGGACGGGCGAAACTGCGTTTCGCTAAGGCAGCCTTGGCCCAACTCTCTGTCCGCGCGCGGGCCAAAAGGTAAAGACAACTCTAACAAAACACCCAACGGGCGCACCACCGGGACGAAAGCGATACACAGCATCGCTTAATCAACTCGCCCCCTACCCCTTCGCCCGCCCCAGTTTCGGAGCACGTTCGAACGGTTTGTCCCGATCGAACAGGTAACGGTAAGTCACATGTCGTTTACACTTCGCCGCCCGTACATAGCTCTCGACCATACGCATCATCAACGGGTTGAAATCGCCGATCCAGGCAAGCTCCAGCGAGCTGTACCGCTCCGGATTCCGCTCGACATACTGTTCGAACCGCCGGATCATCCCCGCCTCGACCCCTCGCCCCTGAAACTCGGCCGCCACGCCGAACACCACACCGAACAACCGCCCCTTCCGGCGTCGTACCTTAAGCCGCCAAAGCAACCGGAGTTTGTTCCACAACCCGAAACGCCCGTGAAAATCCTGAATCAGCACATTCAGGTCGGGCACGATCACGAAAAAGCCGATCGCCTGCTCCTTGTAGAAGGCAAAATAGAGCACCTTCGGATCGACGATCGGAGCCATCGCTCTGACCATCTCCAACGCATGCTCGAAATCCATCGGTTTCACCCCCGAAAACTGAGCCCAACCGCTGTTATAAACCGTCATGAAGTCCCGCGCCACCTTCTTTTTATCGCTCATATCGACCGCTTCGAACCGATAGTCCGGATTGGCAAACAACCGTTCGGCCTTCCGGTACAACGCCTCGGGCATGACATTCACCGTCAACTCCCGCAGATAGGTATGCTGGTCGAAATAGTTCCGGAAACCGTAGGTCTCGAACAACCGTGCATAGTAAGGCGGGTTGTAGTTCATCCCGTACAGCGGCAGGGTAAAGCCTTCGACCAGCACCCCCCACCACTTCAGCCGGTCTCCGAAGTTGATTGAACCGTCCATCGCCTCCATCCCGCGCTCGGCCAGCCATTCGCGAGCCGCATCGAACAGCACGTTCGCGGCCTTCTGGTCGTCGATGCACTCGAAAAAGCCGCATCCGCCGGTCGGCTGGGCCTCTTCGGCGCTCTGCTCGCGGTTGTAAAACGCAGCGATCCGCCCTACGATCCGCCCCTCCTTACTGCTATCGTGCAAGGTCCAACGCACGGCCTCTCCGCCCTCGAACAAGGGATTCTTCGCCGGATCGAATACTTCGGCGATATCGGGCTCCAGGGGCTCGACCCACATGGGATCGGCACGATAGATAACCCGGGCCATCCGAATGAATTCGAGCGATTCTCTCGCACTTTTCACCTCCCGCAATACATAATTCCCCATATTTAACTAATTTTAACTATTAAACTTTCTTTTGTTGCACCTTATCGGGAGGGTACTGTTCTCTTTGTGAACAAAGAGAACCAGAAAAACTTTAGGCGGATGCTGACGCATCCTCCAGCTGCCGGCGGCCCAAATCTCAGACTCTTCTTTGGGCCGGGAGTTGTAGCGCGCTAATGCGAGCTAAACCTTTGGCGCGCTACAACCCCGCCCCAAACACAATCGCGAAGACTGAGGACTGCGGAGCCTGAGGCGTAGCGTAGCTGGCATAAAAGTTTACCTTAAGGTTTCCTCCTTGCGCCTCGGCCATTCAAGTAAACTTGATGGCAACTCGGCTGCTGCGTCGGTTTTGGTGCCGCTTTTTCCAAAAAGCGGCAGTTCCAGCCGGATAGGAGCAGAAAAAATGAATGATTACAGACAAAAATAGGGATAAAATGGGGAAGTACAGCGAGAAATTTTTTGTAGACATTGACTTTCATAACCTTATGCGCCAGCGGATTACCCGGATTCTTCTGGTGTGCAGCTCCTACGACCAGTTCACCCTCGAAGAAGACGGCCATATCGACGCCCAGATCGTTCGGGAATACAGCGACCTGAACCTGAGCAACCCACCCGCCTTCATCCGCGTCAGCTCCGGGCTCGAAGCCCTCGAAAAGCTGCGGAACGGCGAGACCTTCGACCTCATTATCACCATGTTCAACATCGGCGAGATGGACGTTTTCACCCTCTCGCGGAAAGTGCGGGAGCTGCGGCCCGGAATCCCCTTCATCCTGATGAGCTCCTTCTCGCGCGAAGTCGCCCGGCGCGTGATGGAAGCCGACACCACCGCCATCGACTACATGTTCAGCTGGCAGGGCAACGCCGACCTGATCCTCGCCATCATCAAGATGCTCGAAGACCGGATGAACGCCCGCGAAGACATCCTCGGAATCGGCGTGCAGGCCATTCTGCTCGTCGAAGACAACGTCCGGTTCTACTCCGCCTACCTGCCCGACCTCTACCGCACCGTCATCCGCCAAACCAACGAATTCGTCCGCGAAGCCCTCAACGAGCAGCAGCGGATACTCCGCAAACGCGCCCGCCCCAAGATTCTCTTCGCCCGCTCCTACGACGAAGCCGTCGAGCACTACGAACGCTACAAAGACCACCTGCTGGGGATCATCTCCGACGTCTCGTTCCGGCGCAGCGACGACCGGCCCGAACCCGACCCGCACGCCGGCGTCAAACTCTGCCGGCTGGTGCTCGCCGACCGTCCCACCATGCCCGTGGTGCTGCAATCCACCAGCCTCGAACACCGTCGCGACGCCGCCGAGCTGGGGGCCGACTTCATCTACAAACGCTCGCCCGACCTGTTGGGCGAACTGGCCGACTTCATCGATCGGCGGATGGCCTTCGGCGACTTCGTCTTCTACGACCCCCTGACCGGTGACGAGATCGCCCGGGCGCGCGACCTGGGCGAGATGCAGAACGCGCTGGAACGGATTCCGACCGACGTGATGACCTACTACACGGCCCAGAACATGCTCTCGAAATGGCTCTACGCCCGGGGTATCTTCTCGCTGGCCCACATGCTGCGGGCGATGACCAACAGCATGTTCGAGACGCCGGACGAGATGCGCGAGTTCACCCTCCGGGCCATCAAAGGCTACCGTCGGCAGATGGGCCAGGGCGTCGTGGCCGAGTTCGACCCGGCCACCTACAACCAGTTCATCAGCTTCGCCCGCAGCGGCAACGGCTCGCTGGGCGGCAAGGCCCGCGGGCTGGCCTTTATCGGCAATATGCTCGAAACCTACAAACTCTATGACAAATGGGAGGGAGTGCGGGTGACCATTCCGCGGACGCTGGTGCTGGCTACCGACCATTTCGACCGCTTTATCCGCGAAAACGGGTTGCAGTCCTTGCAGGGAGTGGATCTGGACGACGCGGAGATCCTCTCCGAGTTTTCCGGCTCCCGGCTGCCGGACAAGGTGGTCGAAGACCTTCGGGTATTTCTGCGGAATGTGAAGCGGCCGCTGGCCGTGCGGTCGAGCTCTAAACTGGAGGACTCGCACTTCCAGCCCTTCGCGGGGATATACTCCACCTACATGGTGCCGCGCGTGGCCAACGAGGATCAGATGATCCGCATGTTGGGCAAGGCGATCAAGGGGGTCTACGCCTCGGTCTACTACCGGGCGAGCCGGGCCTACATCGAGGCGAGTTCGAACAGTCTGGCCGACGAGAAGATGGGGGTGGTGATTCAGGAGATTTGCGGAACGGAGGACGAGGGGTACTACTTTCCGACCTTGTCGGGGGTGGCGCGCTCGCTCAACTTCTACCCGATCGGCGACGAACGGCCGGAGGACGGGATCGCCAACATCGCGCTGGGGCTGGGCAAATTAGTGGTCGAGGGAGGGATTACGCTGCGTTTTTCGCCGGCCTATCCGCAACGCGTGCTGCAACTCTCGACGCCGGAGCTGATGTTGCGCGACACGCAACGGATGATGTACGCCCTGTCGCTCGATCCGTCGCGGCTGCGGACGTCGACGGACGACGCGGTGAATCTGGTGCGGTTCGAGATCCCGAAGGCGGCCCATTTCCGCAACATGAAGTACGTGGCCTCGACGTGGGACGCACTGAACCAGTCGGTGAGCGACTCGCCGAACGAGCCGGGGCGCAAGCTGATCACCTTCGCGCATATCCTGAAGTACGACACGTTCCCGCTGGCCGAGATTCTGCGGGAGCTGCTGCGGATCGGGGCGGAGGAGATGAAGTCGCCGGTGGAGATCGAGTTTGCGGTCAACATGGACGTGCCGTACGGAAACGAGAAGATATTCAACTTCCTGCAAATCCGCCCGATTGCGGAGGCGACGCAGCGCGACCGGCTGGAGTGGTCGTCGCCGGAGGGACGGCCGGAGGGGGCTATTCTCTATGCGGAGTCGGCTTTGGGGCTGGGAAAGATCGAGGGGTTGCGGGACATCATCTATGTCAAGCCGGGGCGGTTCGAGCGTTCGGAGACGCCGCAAATGGCGGAGGAGATCGACGCGCTGAACACGGCGATGAAGAGGGAGGGGCTGAACTATGTGCTGGTGGGACCGGGGCGCTGGGGGTCGAGCGACCCTTGGCTGGGGATTCCGGTGAAGTGGCCGCAGATTTCGGAGGCGCGGGTCATCGCAGAGTGCGGTCTGGAGGATTTCCGGGTCGATCCGTCGCAGGGGACGCACTTTTTCCAGAATCTGACGTCGTTCGGGGTGGGCTATCTGACGCTCAACCCGGCGATCGGAGACGGGGTGTTCGACGCCGGGGCCTTAGAGGCGCTGCCGTGCACGGCGGAAACGGCGCATTTCCGGCGGGTGAGCGTCCCGGAGGATCTGTTCGTCTTCGTGGACGGGCGCAACAACCGGGGCATCGTCCGCCTGGCTCGGGAGGCTGCGGAGGCCGATGACTAAGGTCTTCTTTCTCGTTGTGTACAGCGGCAAAAACGTCTTATCCTGCTTTCGAGGGCCGACCGTCCCCGCCCCGGGCTACCGCGACGCGGGGTACTTCAATGCTCCGGGCAGACTGAGCGGTGTCGGTAACAACGGGTTCGGCTGGTCTGCCGCCACGAGCGGTATCTACGGCTTACATTTGAGTTTCTACGTGACGTGGCTCGACCCGCAAGATATACTTCATCGCGGCCACGGTCTTCAGTTGCGTTGCCTCTCGGAATAAACGGGGGTGCCCGCTCGGCACGTGAATACTAGCGAGAACACCCCAAGCGGTAACCTCGACCCCCACTTGAAGTCGAGGCAGGTCGATTGCCTGGGGTAGACACGGCCAGCTTTCGCGTGCCGAGCGGCACCGCCCCGGGCTACCGCGACGGAGGAAACAACAACCGATGGGGAAATCTGACGGGTGTCGGATACGACGGATTCAGTAGCTCGTCCACAGCCAGCAATACCGGTCATGGCAGTTTGTACTTCAACATGCAATACTTCAACTCCGGCAGTACAACTATCCGCGGCCACAGTTTTCCGTTGCGTTGCCCCTCGGAACAAACGGGGGAAGTGCCGTGTCTTTTTAATGGCAACTTCGTTTGGGAACTGTCTCCTGCGGTTCGCAGAACCGCGCGGGCCGGACGCCTCCCCCTCGGGAGGCCCGCAAACTCACGGAGTTCGTTGCGATCCGCCCGGGCGCCCGGCCCACAAAAGCTATCCCCCAGTCACCGCCCGGCTGTCATGTTCGGCCTGTCGCCCATCCCCCCGAAGCCGCTACGGGGCTTGGACGACGAGGCCGGCGACCTAAAGGTCGCAGGAGCTCGGCTCATTCATCGCCCTATTCTCGGAAGTTCGTCCTCGGCGCGCCCCCCACGCGCCGCTATGGCGTCGCTCTCGACCTATAGCAGTTCGCCACCAGCGGAGAGCAGCAACGAGCTCCGACGAGTTGCAGCCCGCCGCGTGGAGTGACGGCGAACTGCGCGAATCGAAGAGCCGCAAAAGCACGACCAAGAGCTCGCCCCAATTCTTTCGTGTTCGGCCTGTCGCCTAGGCGACAAGGCCGGCGGCTCAGAGAGCCGAGCTATTGTTCTGGGTTTAGGCGGGTTGAAGCCTGCGGGGCCTAAAACGAGCATGGCAAGTTGCGGGCCTCCGCGGTCAGAGGCTTCGGCCCGCGCGCCTCTACGAGTCGCAAAAGCACAGCCCAACCCACGGCCCAAAGCACTGCCCTGTGTCTGCCTCACTGCGGCTCTGCTTTCGCTCCGCCGCGTTTTTCGTCGCCCGCTGGGATTTCATCTCGATTTTGCTCACCGCAAAACGAGTGAAATC
>NZ_CAQIVA010000063.1:0-8270 GCF_948810725.1 uncultured Rikenella sp. | reverse complement strand
GGAGCCGCAGTGAGGCGGACACGGGGCGGAGAACTGGGGCGAGCTTTGGGCGGTGTTTTTGCGGCTCGCAGAGCCGCGCGGGCCGAAGCCTCCCGCCGCGGAGGCCCGCAACTGACGTTGCTGTGGGCCCCGCAGGCTTCGGCCGCTTGAACTGAGGACGAATCTTGTGGAATGGGGCGGTGAATGGATGCGGTGCTCGTACGGTTCTTCGAACCGTCGGCCTTGTCGCCCAGGCGCGGAGCGCCTCGGGGGGGTGGGCGACAGGCCGAACCCGAGAGCTTTAGGCGGTGAATGGGTGCGGTGCTCGTGCGACCTTTAGGTCGCCGGGCTTGCGGCGGGGCATCTTCGATGCCCGGGCCGGACGCCGCAGACAGACTTGGGCGGTGAATGAGTCAGTGCAGTTGCGGCTCTTTGAGCCGCGCAGTTCGCCGCCACCCCATGCGGCGGGCTGCAACTCAACGGGGCTCGTTGCTGCTCTCCGCTGGCAGCAACCCGCACAAACCCCGCCCCGGGCTTCCGCGACTTCGGTCGCGCAGACTATGAGGGCGTAACAAGTCACATCGGCAGCGGAGGATACAATTGGTCGTGTACCCCAGTGGCAAGTGATGTCACTGTGCAATATTTGGGTTTCTACACACAGTACCTTTACTCCTGTGACGAACACAATCGCGCACACGGGTTTCAGTTGCGTTGCCTCTCGGAATAAACGGAGAAGAACAAAAACACAAAATAACAGACAGAGAACGCCCGTTCTTTCAGACAAACCCAATTAAACGAACAGAAACAGCATGAAGATTTCAGAGAACAAATTCGTGTCACTGACCTACACCCTGACCGTCGACGGACAAATCGCCGACCAAGCCACCGCAGAACGGCCCTTGAACTTCGTGTACGGCGTAGGGATGCTCCTGCCCAAATTCGAAGAATACATCGCAGGGAAAGAAGCCGGCGACACTTTCGAATTCGTACTGAGCCCCGCCGAAGGCTACGGCGAGATCAACCCCCAGGCCGTCGTGAACCTGCCCAAAGAAGTCTTTATGGTTGACGGCGCCATTCCCGACGACATGCTCGTCGTCGGCAACGTGCTCCCCATGGCCGACCAGAACGGCAACCGGCTGATGGGCACCGTGAAAGCCGTGAACGACACCGACGTCACCATGGACTTCAACCACCCGATGGCCGGCAAGACCCTAAACTTCAGCGGCCAGATCCTCGAAGTGCGCGACGCCCGACCTGAAGACATGATGCCCGCAGGCGGCGGATGCTCCTGCGGCTGCGAAGGCGACTGCGGAGACGGCGGTTGCGGAGACGGCGGTTGCGGAGACGGGTGCGGAGAAAGCGGCTGCGGATGCCACTAAACCGGTCGCGCCGGACAGCGACCCCTATTATATAAACCACACCTATTTATTATATGTAGTCGCCCCGACCGACCACACATCAAGAACACGAGAGGCTTTCGCCGGATGATTCTTTCGCAACGAGTAGATTTTCCGGACAAAGCCTCTTTTCCATTCCCGCCGCCCCCGATAAAAACACCCCACTCCATGCGCCCCCCAAAACTCCTCCTCACCCTCCTGCTCCTCGTGCTGCTGCACCCCGCCACCGGGCAGACCGACCGCCTGACCTACCACGGCACCGACCCCTACGCCGCCCTGAACGAAGCCCGGAGCCAGGGGAAACCCCTGCTCGTCGAATTTTACGCCGACTGGAACCACCGCAGCCGGTGGATGTCCAGCCACGTCCTCAGCGACTCCGCCGTCCGGAACCTCATCGAGAACCGGTTCATCCCCGTTCAGGTGCCCACCGGCACCCCTCAAGGCGCCGAACTCGCCCGAATCTACGAAGTCACCTCCTACCCCGCCATTCTGATCTTCCACCCCGGCGGCGACGTACTCGACAAAATAGACACCACCCTCGACCCCGAAGACTTCGAACAACGCCTCCGCGCCCTCCTGATGACCACCCAAGGGTACGGCACCTGGCGTCTAAGACGCGTCTACACCGCCGCCGAGAGCGGCGATCCCGCCGCCACCGACGCCGCCATGCGCGCCTTTCTGCACGGCCAACTCCCCCAAGACCTCGCCAACAGCGTCGTCTGGCCCCTCTTCGAGAACAGCATCGTCATGCGCAGCGACTCCCCCGCCTTCGAATACGTGACCACCCACATCGAAACCTTCCGGCACGCCATCGGCCGCGAAACCGTAGACGCCGCCCTGGAAGAGGCCCTCCGCGCCGGCCTGCTGCCCGAAGTCGTCGGCAGCCGCCCCTACTCCGCCACCGCGAGCGCCGCCCTCGTCGAGACCGCCCGCCGGCTCGAACTCTCCGCCCTACCCTCCCTGCAAGCCATGGCCGACGTAGCCGCCCTGCGTCAAGGCGACGACCTCGACCTCTTCACCGCCCGCGTCGGCCTGCTGATGGCCATGCTGCCCGAACCCTACAGCCTCCCGCTCGCCCTCTCCCTGGAGACCGTCGCCGCCCGCGGCTCGCGCGACACCCGGAAAACCGCCCGCGAACTCGTCGACGACCTTCTGAACCGCCTCCGCTCCCCCGCCCAAATCGAGATGCTCCACTCGCTGCGCGAACGTTTGGAATAAAATTGCTAACTTTACCCGCCTTAACCCCCCGGGCCGCCGAACCCTTCTTGTACCCGGCCCCTCTTGTTTTGCGCAATAAATTCACACACAAATGATTATTCTCGTATTGAACTGCGGCAGCTCCTCCATCAAATACCAGCTGATCCGCATGACCAGCCCCGCCGACCACCAACTGTTGGCCAAAGGGCTCGTCGAACGCATCGGCCTGACCGACGGCATCCTGACCCACAAACCGACCGGCAAACCGAAATTCGAATTCGTCCAGAGCATCCCCGACCACTCGGTCGGGATCAACCTGATCCTCGACGCCCTGACCGACGAACACCACGGCGTGATTAAGAGCCTCGGCGAGATTTCCGCCGCCGGCCACCGCGTGACGCACGGGGGGGAGTACTTCTCCGACAGCGCCATCGTCAATTCGACCGTCAAGCAGCAGATCGAGAGCTGTTTCAAGCTCGCCCCGCTGCACAACCCGGCCAACCTGAAAGGGATTCTCTCCATCGAACGCCTCCTGCCCACCATTCCGCAGGTAGCCGTCTTCGACACCTCCTTCCACCAGACCATGCCGCGGGAGTGCTACCTCTACGCCATCCCGTACAAATACTACGAAGAAGACCGCATCCGCCGGTACGGCTTTCACGGAACCAGCCACAAGTATGTGGCCCAGAAGGCTTGCGGAATGACCGGCCTCGACTTCGAACACTCCAAAATCATCACCTGCCACATCGGCAACGGCGCCTCGATCACCGCTATTAAAGACGGGAAATCGTTCGACACCTCGATGGGCTTCACCACCGTAGACGGCCTGATGATGGGTACCCGGAGCGGCGAGATCGACCCGGGCGTCCTGCTCGAAATCATGGACAAAGAGGGTCTGAACACCCAGAAAGCCACCGATCTGATCAACAAACAGTCCGGTTTGCTGGGCGTGAGCGGCATTTCGTCCGACTGGCGCGACGTTCGGGAAGCGGCCCAGAACGGCAACGACCGGGCCCAACTGGCGATGGACATGTACATGTTCCGGATCAAACGCTTCGTCGGCGCCTATATGGCCGAGCTCGAAGGCGCCGATATGATCGTCTTCACCGGCGGGATCGCCGAGAACGTGGCTAAATTGCGTCATACCGTATGTAAAGGGTTGGAATCGATGGGGATTTTCCTCGACAACGCCGCGAACGAAGCAGCCACGGGGGAAGACGCGATTATTTCGACCCCGGACTCGCCGGTGAAAGTCGTCGTCGCCACGACGAACGAAGAGTTGGTGATCGCTTCGGATACATTCCGTTTGTTGCGGAAACGTCCGGAAGCGTAAGGGCATTGGGAGGGAGAAAGTTTCCGCCCGTGCGCGAACAAAGAATGGGCTGAGGCGGTCGCAGTCTTGCACATGCGGGTAGACACGGCCAGCGCATCCCTGCGGGATGCGCTCTGAAGTTTGGCTTCGCCTTCCTCCTCGCCGCTCGGCAATTGGCAAACTATGTTTGCATTGCTCTCGCTGGCAGCGTCGGTTTTCTGGTTCTTTTTGTGAACAAAAAGAACAGTTCCAGCTCGGGCAACACTTACCGCGCGCCACGCCTAAAGAAGCGATTCAACTATTTCGGCGGTGAGCCGAATAGAGAATAAATCGCCCAAGCGCGCGAAAATCCGTCGCCCACCCGCGTAAAGAGGGATTTCGCTCGTTTTGCGGTGAGCAAAATCGAGATGAAATCCCAGCGGGCGACGGCAAAACGCGGCGGAGCGTTAGCGGAGCCGCAGTGAGGCTGACACGGGGCAGGGAACTGGGACGAGCTTTGGGCTATGCTCTTGCGACTCGCAGAGTCGCGCGGGCCGAAGCCTCCGACCGCGGAGGCCCGCAACTCACGTTGCTGTGGGCCCCGCAGGCTTCGACCGCTTGAACTGAGGACGAATGCCACAGAATGGGGCGGTGCTTTGGGCCGAGCTTCTGCGGCTCTTTGAGCCGCGCAGTTCGCCGCCACCCCATGCGGCGGGCTGCAACTCGTCGGAGCTCGTTGCGCCTCCGCTGGCGGCGACTGCAAACAGGGCGGGGACGAATGGAGCTCTGTTTCTGCGGTTCTTCGAACCGCCGGCCTTGTCGCCCAGCGGCGAAGCCGCTCAGGGGGTGGGCGACAGGCCGAACCCGAGAGCTTTAGGCGGTGAATGGGTGCGGTGCTCGTGCGACCTTTAGGTTGCCGGGCTTGCGGCGGGGCATCTTCGATGCCCGGGCCGGACGCCGCAGCCCGAAACGAAAAACAGGGTGGCAAGTCAGACCGAAACCTGTGGAACTTGACGCACAGGCAGCCCGGTTCGAGTGCCGAGCCGCCTCGCCCCGCCCCGGGCTACCGCACTCACAATACAGGCACACTGAACGGAATAGGCGACCACGGATGCTACTGGTCCGTTGCAACCAACAACATAAATGGACTACACCTGCACTTCTATGTAGCAAGCATCCATCCGACCAATCCCAACCTACGCGCCTGCGGTTTTCAATTGCGTTGCCTCTCGGAATAAACAAAGGGAGGCGCACCTACGGGAGCAATTTAGGGTAGAGCGGCCTGTAAAACGCCCTGCGGGCCCCGCCCCGGGCCTCCGCGGCCACGGCGACGGCAACCTATGGAACACCAGCGACGAAGGCTCCGTCTGGTCAGCAGCAACTGCCTCCAGCCTTACCTACTACGGCCTCTATTTGTACTTCAACACAGCCGAAGTGAACCCGGCACTGGCATATTACCGAGCCTTCGGTTTTCAGTTGCGGTGCCTCTCGGAATAAACGGAGACAAGAGCAGTACCCCAAGCCGCCCGAACGACCAAACAGACAGGATAAAAACAGCAAAGAGACATGAAGATTTCATACAACTGGTTAAAGAGCTATTTGGATAGCGGCCTGAGCGCCGAAGAAGCCGCCGGAATACTGACCGCCGCCGGGTTAGAGATCGAAGGGATCGAGAAAGTCGAAAGCATCCGCGGCGGCTTGGAAGGCCTCGTCGTAGCCGAAGTGCTGACCTGTACCGACCACCCCGACTCTGACCACCTCCACGTGACCACCGTCTCCACCGGGACAGACACCCAGCCGCTGCAAGTGGTTTGCGGCGCCCCCAACGTAGCCGCCGGACAGAAAGTGATCCTCGCCCAAGTAGGCACCACCCTCTACCCCACCGGCGAAGAAGAGGGCTTCAAGATCAAGAAATCGAAAATCCGCGGCGTCGAATCCTTCGGAATGCTCTGCGCCGAAGACGAAATCGGCGTGGGAAATGCACACGACGGGATCATCGTGCTCGACCCCGCTATTCCCGCCGGGACACCCGCCGCGAAAGTCTACGATATGGAAGCCGACTACGTTTTTGAAGTCGGCCTGACCCCGAATCGGATCGACGCCGCTTCGCACTACGGCGTGGCCAGAGACCTCGGCGCCTACCTGACCGCACACGGACAAGCCGTCAAGGCATCGCTCGGCGACACCTCCGCCTTTCGCGTAGACGACCCGAACGCACTGCCTGTCACCGTCACCGTTCGCGACACCGCAGGCGCACCGCGCTACTCCGGCGTGACCGTCCGCGGCGTCCGGATCGGCCCCAGTCCGGAATGGCTGCAACAACGCCTGCGCGCCATCGGACTCAACCCCAAAAACAACGTCGTCGACATCACCAACTTCGTGATGCACGAATGCGGCCAGCCCCTGCACGCCTTCGACATGGGTAAAGTCGCCGGACACCAGATCATCGTCCGGCGCGCCGCCGACGGCGAACCCATCGTGACCCTGGACGGCGTGGAGCGGAAACTCAGCGCCGACGACCTCGTCATTGCAGATCAACAACGCGCCATGTGCCTCGCCGGCGTCTTCGGCGGCATCGACAGCGGCGTGAGCGACACCACCACCGACATCTTCATCGAATCCGCCTACTTCGATCCCGTGAGCGTGCGGAAAACCGCCCGGCGACACGGCCTGAACACCGACGCCTCCTTCCGCTACGAACGCGGCGCCGATCCCGACATGGCCCCTTATGCCCTGCGCCGCGCCGCCCTGCTCGTCAAAGAGCTCGCCGGCGGGATCATCGGTTCCGACATCGTAGACATCTATCCGCAACCGATCCCTCCCTTCGAATTTTCCGTCAACCTGGGACGCATCAACCGGCTGATCGGCGCCGAGATTCCGACCGAGACTGCCCGGGCGATCCTGACCGGCCTCGAAATCGACATCCGGAAAGAGACCCTCGCCGAGAACGGCGACACCATACTGGAGATCGCCGTCCCCGCCTACCGCGTCGACGTGCAGCGCGAAGCCGATATCGCAGAAGAGATTTTGCGGATCTACGGCTTCAACAACGTGTCCGACCCGCACTACATCAAGAACGTCATCACCACCGGCAACCAGAAGACCCCGGATCGACTGGCCAACGCCGCCGCCGACCTGCTCGTCGGTCAACGATGCGTCGAAATCATGAGCAACTCGTTGACCCGCGGCGCCTACTACGAATCCCTGACCTCTTATCCCGCCTCCCACTGCGTGCGGATACTCAACCCGCTGAGCAACGAACTCAACGTGATGCGCCAGACCCTGCTCTTCAACGCCTTGGAAGCCGTCGCCCTGAACGTCAACCGGCGGAACGGAGACCTGCGCCTCTTCGAATTCGGGAACTGCTACTTCTACGACCCCGCCGTCGCCGCACAAGCCACCGACGACCCCACCCAGAAAGGCACCCTTCGTCCCTATCGGGAAGAATACCGGCTCGCCCTGACCGTGACCGGCTCCGAACGTCAGCCCAACTGGAACGACCCGAAGCCCGGCCCGAGTGACTTCTTCACCGTCAAGAGCCTGGCAGAGCTGTTGTTGCAACGCTTCGGCGTCCAGCTTTACGAAGGACGTTACGAGACCTTGGAAAGCGACCTTTATTCTGAAGCGATCGCATACGTCATCCGCGGCAAAAAGCTCTTCGAAATCGGGATCGTCTCTCCGAAACTCAGCCGGGGCCAGTTCGACCTGAAACAGCCCGTCTACTTCCTGGAGATGAACTTCACCCACCTTCAAAAGATCGTCGAGACCGTCCGCGTACAAGCCGTCGAGCTCTCGAAATACCCCGAAGTGAAGCGAGATTTGGCCTTGCTGGTCGATAAAGCCGTGACCTTCAGCCAGCTTCGCGACGCCGCCAGCCGGGCCGAGAAGAAACTGCTGAAATCCGT
The DNA here is from genome assembly GCF_948810725.1 of uncultured Rikenella sp. NCBI lineage: Bacteria > Pseudomonadati > Bacteroidota > Bacteroidia > Bacteroidales > Rikenellaceae > Rikenella > uncultured Rikenella sp. The sequence continues at coordinate 501 of NZ_CAQIVA010000063.1, read as the reverse complement.
CGGCCTCTTCGACGTCTACGAAGGCGACAAACTGCCGGCCGGGAAGAAATCCTACGCCCTGAACTTCGTCCTCGAAGATCCGACCAAGACCTTGACCGACAGCGAAATCGAGCGGATTATGAGCACCATTTCGTCCGCCTTGACCAAAGCCACCGGCGCCCAGATCAGGGGCTGATCTACAGGTTGACACTGAGCGCCCAAAACGTGGAAAAGAATTGGGCATAGCAAACCGATAAGCGATACGCGCAGTATCGCTCCATCCCTCCGGGGACTCGTTAGGCGTTTTGTTAGGGTTGTCTTAGCCTTATTAACCGCCCGCCACTCGCGCAGGGTAGTTTCAGGCGGCTTGAGGATGCGTCAGCATCCGTCTAAAGTTTTTCTGGTTCTCTTTGTTCACAAAGAGAACAGTTCTGTCCGGCACAGAGCTCGACGCGCGCCGCCGCCTAAAGAGGGAAATCGTCAAAATGCACTTGTGCGTTTTGACTGGATTTCCCCAGGCGC